>BEHT01000033.1 GCA_002898575.1 bacterium HR17 | reverse complement strand
AGCGATGTGCCAAATGTTGTTAGCGAGTTCGTGTTTGAAAAGAGCATCTATCGGGATGCGGTTTAGTTCCTTCTCGTCAGCGGTGCGGTTGCGGTAGATAGGAGGACCTGGTTTGCGGAAAACGAAGATGAACTCCGTCATGATGTTAGGTTTGTAGTAGCCAGGGTAGGGGTGCTGAATAGTGACGCCGGCACGCTTTGCGCCGCCCGTTACTTTATGCCAGACGATATCCTGCTCCAACTCGTAGCCAATCTGTTCCATCAACCCAACGAAATGGTAGGGCAAAGGGTAGTAGCGCCCTTCATAGAGCACCGTCCCGACGACGACACAGCAGTGACCGCCTGGTTTCATCACCCGAAAAACTTCCCGAAAGCATCGGGTCAGCCAATCCAAATATTCTTCGTAAGGTCCACCCTTGCGAGTCCGATACCATGCTTGCGGATCAGTCGTGTGTTGGTCGTAGTCAATGGAGTTCCAGTAAGGTGGACTTGTAATAACTAAATCAACGCTCCCATCAATCAGTTCGTCCATGTGTTCGCATGATTTGCAGTAGATGGTGACCAACGGTCGTCAACCTCCTTTCGTTCAAGGCAGTGTAAGCAACCAATGGCTCAGCCTCTCATTTTATTCAGGCAGTTGAAAATTGTCTCCTGACCGTTCGCGAAGGCTGCCTTTACTCCAAAAGGCGAACTGTCACTTTGCTTATTGCCACCTTTGTGTGCCCTTTTGATTGAGACCAACGGCGCGGTGAAAGGACAATAGCACCGCGATCAACTGCTGGCACTCCGTTGAAGTTTTCGTCAACGACAGAGAACAGCTGCTTTCCGTCAAGCAATACAGTTATGCGGTTGTCTTTAACCCGAACAGTGACTTCGTGCCATTCATTATCGGGCGTCCATTTGGCTGATGCAAGTGGGTTTTCGTCGCCAGTGCTTATTCCGTTTTTGGCTTTGTGCAAATGAACCACTCCACCTTGACCGTGATAGAAGTTGAGCGAGTAAGCGTTGTTGGTGTCGGTCCATCTGAAACCGAGCCAGAAACCATCGCGCCAATCGCTGCCGAATTCCAAAACTCGGAAGCGAACGGTGACTTCGTAATTGCGCCACCAGTCAAATCCAATCTTGCTGCCCAGCGCTATCCAGCCGTCGGTGCCGCCGTCAGTGCCGTAGTAAACCCCGCTTTGCATTAGCCAATCGCCGCTTAAAGGCGTCCAAGTCGGTCTCCCATCGCTTCCGTCGGGATAAAGCGAAAAATCATCAGCGTGTGGATTGCCGCCGAAAGCAACCCGTGCAAATCGCTCAGGCTCGTGAAACCAAACCACGCATTTTGACCAAGAAAGCAAAAGTGGGTCATCTTCCTTGCCTTTGGGTCTGTCAATGCGATACAAGTTGAGCCGCCATGAAACGCTGGGACGAGGGACGGGGGACGAAGAACGAGTCAACTCGGAAAGAGGGATTGCCATTTCAACTGTCCAACCTTCATCGGTGTCGTCCCGTTTGTTCACTGTCCCACGAACTTTGACCGCACTCAACCAGCCTTGACAGTTCCACTCGGCATTTTTCTTCGCGTGCTTCACGCCTTCGACAGCGTCGGGAATAAGCAAGTCAATCTGCGTGCCAAGCGGGTTAACCTGAAACTCGTAGTAGTTCAACCCATCGCCGTCTGGGTCAATGAAGGCTTCAACGACTTCCTCCTCCCACAGAAAATCGTCTCTCCGAGTTTTCGTTGCCCAAATGTCGTCGTCGGTGCACTCAAAAGCGATGTAAAGGTAGCGGTCATCCCAGAGCAAACGAGCAACCGTTTTCGGTGCATCCCGTCCCTTGATGTCCTTCAGTTCCAACGGTGCGGCCATTTGCCATTCAAGTTCGTCCAAAACGCCATCAATCCGCAATGGCTTTTGGGTTCGGTAGACAACAGTTTGAGCAATTGGCGGTCGTTCTTGAACAGTTTGAGCAACCCAACGCAACAATCCTGTCAAGAGTGGCAACTTTGCTTCTGTCTGCCAAAGGGTGTGCCAGACATAAACCAACCTACCAACTGCGAAATCGCCAGTTCGGTATTCTAAGACTGCAGCGCCATCGCCATACTCGTTACCTTTGTCGTCTCGCAAGGTCAGAATCGGAGTGTAGACAAAATCAACGCCCTCTTTTCCTTTCGGTTTGACAATTGGTCGCCAACGCAAATCGCCCTCGTTCGGAAACGGAATGGTTGCGGGCAAGTCGGTGACAATGTTCTGGTTCGGGTTGCAGTGAAAGACCAACTTCACGCCTTGCGGCGGTTTCTCCCAACCGCCACGAACGGGAAGCCCGAAGGCTTCCGAATTGCCAATGACCTTGCCTGATTGGTCGTAATAAAACGGGAACGGTTGTGATGCGAAAACGAACAAAGTTCCGCCATCCCGTAAGAATTTCCGAACCGCCTCAACGGCGTCATTTTGCTTCCCGACTGTGTAGTAAAACCGTTCGCCTGAAAGGTAAAAAGCGACGGGGAAGCGCTGTGCGTTGAAGAAGTTCTCATCAACGAGTTGTTGGGGAGAGAGCAATGTCCAATGTTCTGTTAAGCCCGACTTGCTCAAAAGTGAAAACAACGGGTGACTTTGAGCAGAATCAGGTGGTGGAACTGGCAAGGCGGCAATGCGTCCTTTCAGCGGTGCTAAGGTCTCCCGCAACTCTCGCAATTGGGCGATAATCTTTTGTTCCTCCAACCACTGCTCTCGTTTTCGGTTCAGGGCTGTCAATGTTTCCCTCAACTCGTTCTCAGCGTGCGTGCTCAAAGTCAACGCAAACAGATTTGCTCCTTCAACCCGAACTGCCTTGATGATTCGCTCTTTGTCCTGTGTTCCTCGTCCCGTTCGTATCGCTATCATGTCAAGATGCCAACTGTAAAGAGGCGGGTGAGCGACGATGACAGGGACAGCATCGGCGAGCGAAACTTCCTGAGTTTTTCCGTCCGCAAATTGGAGCACCAAACGGGCATTGTGGTTGGGATTGGCGATAAGAGCGAAGACGAAGTTCGCCGAAGCATTGACAGGAACTTCCGCATCGCGAACGCTCGCTTTGCCGTTGTTGAGCACAGGGTCAACGATGGAAAACGGAACACCCAAAACCCATCGTTCGCCGGGGATTAAACCCGCAAATGAGTTGGGGTCATCCCAATCGGCGTGGAGCATGCGGTTACAATACGGAGCCAAGTTAACGATGCGAAACTTTGCGCCATTGACGTTCAACATCGTTGCGACAACCGTCAACCAAACCATAGCCTTCACCCCTCGTCTTCAGGCAAAGATTGCCGTCCAAGTTTACGCTCTGTTGGGCGAATTTGCAAGTGGTTTCGTTTAACCCCCTTAGTTCAATCAGGGACACGATGCCGATAGCAGCAAAGTCGCTGACAATAAGCCCACATGACCTATCGGGTTGGGCGTGAAAATAGGCTGCCTCAAAACCAGCGATCGGGGATGTAGGATGAATCCGTCTGCAGCACAAACTGGCAATTTGTCGCCAACTACGAGCCCAACTGACGCGTTTTCGCGATACGGCAGGGCAAAATTGGGGTGTTCGGTGGAACTTCACCGATGACGATTTCGTCGCCGATTTTGACGCCGCGAACCAAAAGGGTGTCAGGTCGCTCGGCGAAAGTGACCAATTCGCCTTGCGAAATCTCAACCGTTTGCTTGTCCCTTCTCAGCCGCACAGTAACGCCCCGCAAATCAAAATGCGGCACTGTCACCATCACCGCAATTTCGTCCTTTGACGCTTCAGGCACTATGGCGATCACCTTGAAACTCAATCCGACCTGCTTCCTTTGACCTGTGACTTTTGTCGCCCATCGGTAATCTGCGATGTCGTATTTGATGCCAACTTTGTTGAACGCCATTGCAGCACCTTCGCCGCAAACGACCCTCATTTTCGCTTCGCCGACGGGGTAAGCCAACTGCTCAAAGCCTCCCCACAGCCCTCCGAATGTGCTTCTTTTGCCACGACCGACAACTACTCCGTCAAACAAACCGAACATCTCAGCAAAGGCATTGACATAATCGGCAATGCTTGGATGCCATTCGCCACGCATGAGCAAATGCCACTTTTCGGTCATCCCCCGCAGGTAATGCCCCAAGATTGGGTCGCCAGTGATGACATAGGCTTCAAGCAAAGCGTGAGCGTAAGCCCAAATTTCGTTGGCGCAGGCGGAACCGAGCCATGGGAAACCAGCGTTCGGCTCCATGAAAAAACTCGCATCAATTTCATCAAAGGGATCGTTGTCGCAAGGGAACAAAGCCATGTAACGGTAAACGACTGTGTGAGCCAAATCTTTCGCTTGCATCGCCAACCTGCGCCGTTGCGGGTCGGGATCGCTTCGGAACGCGTAGTGGTATGCGAACAAAAAGTGGGCGATCGGTGCTGCGCTCCAAGCAAATTGAGCGTCAGGGACATCGTCGTAGCAGTTGCGGGTGTAAAGGAAATGTTTTACCCAATTCGCTGCTCCGTCAACAACTTCAAGGTAGCGTTGTTCACGCCAACCGTTTCGGATCGCATCAAGGAAAGCCTGAGCAACTTGAAAGCCTTGGACATTTCGTAATGTCGGGACACCTTTGCCGTAATGCTCGCGCCAGTCGCCTTTGATCGGTTTTTGCCAAAAAACACACCGGTCACCATTAACGGTGAAGTGATGAGCGAAAGTGACAAGTTTGTCAAGTTGCTCGCGCAAGCGTTTCAATGCAGCCTCGTTGCGAGCGATGAATTGATAGTCAATGACGGGCGTTGCGAAATCAACGCCGACGGCTGCGATGTTGCCCGGCTTTTGAAACGGGTTATCTTCTCCTGTCGTGGCGAACAAATCGCCCAAACCCGGTCTCGGGAACGATGTCAACCTGAGGTTTTTCGGCAACCAACCAAATTCATTCATCACGGGAGCGCTTGGTAACTTGTCGGCGAAGTTTTGCCAAAGCCAACGGTGAACGAAACGGTTTGGGTCATCGGTGCTCAGCAAGTTCGTGTGCCAGAGAATGCGGAAGTGGCTCTCAATTGTCTCGTCGCCTTGCGGGTAGCGCAACTCGCGAAAACCGTTGACAGCGTAGGGGAAAACAAGTGCGAAAAATTCTCGCCCCTTGTCCTGTGTCCCTCGTCCCATGTCCCAGCAATAAGCACTCGCAAGGTAACGCTCGCTGTGGTCAGTCAACCTCGCTGTCAGGAACTCGTAAGCGATGTAGGTTCGCTCCGATGGTTTCCACAGTCCAACGATGGGCAGCGGGTAAGCACCGAAAGGCGGTGCGTAACTCCAACCTTTCGCCCACTGCGCTTGGATGAAGTTGGTTGGACCGGCGTCAAGCAAAATGTATCTGTCAATGACAGGTGTGCCGATCATCCAGCCGCGTTGGTGGAAAATTTCCGCGCCGGGAAGCGAGCAAACAAAGAAGTGGAAAGGAACTTGTCCACAGGCTTTTTGCCACTCTGAAACATCAAAACCGCGAAGTTGCAACCTGAAGCGAACTTGCGGGTAGGGGTCGTTGGCGAACAAGCGAACCTCAACGAACGAAGACGGGGCAAGGTCTGGGGTTGAATCGGCTTTTAACTGGCTGAACAGCAACACTTGAGTTGTTTTCTCCTTGAGAGTCCGAACTGTGGATGCGAAAATATTGTCAAGGCTGCCGAATCGGACAATGGCTATCGGCTTGCTGCGACCGACTGGTTGAACCGAGAAGCCCAGATACCGTCCTTTCTCACTCACCGCAGCGACTTGAACGCGACCGTTGCTGACAACTTGAGCGGAAAGGGAGGAGACTACCACAACTTGAACCATCATCAAAAAACTTACCCATTGCTTCATCTTTGCCACTCCTTCGCTTAACTCACCGCTGGTCTTTCAGCCACAATTTTTGCACAATCGGAGTGGACGGGAGAAGTTTGCTGACCGAAGCGAGTGTCCCCTCAACTTGCTGCGCCATTTCCTCGCGGTTCTCAACAAACTCGTGACCTTGTTAATGGTGAAAGCGCCCGCGCTTAGCTTACAAAGGGATTTCACCCGTCTCACCGGTATTTCCTCAGAGCCTTTAAGCACCCCACACTCTTTTGTCTCCTTTTTGCACCGCACGGCGACAATGCAGATTGTCTGAGGAAGCAGGGGGATGGGAGGATGAATTTGATGGAAGCGAGGGGTAAGCAAGAAGGCAAAAACGAAGGGTAAGATAGGTGGTGTTGGGGATACTGATCAAGGAGGGGTTGCGGCAAAAGTCGGCAAAGGAAGGAGGTAGAGGGGTGATTTGGCAGGATTGATGAAAACGCGAGAAGTTTATTGTGAGCGGGGCTTCAAACGCGATCAAGTTTGTCGTAAACGGGTTGACAGAGGGAAAAGGGTGCGCTATGCCTTTATCGGCAAGACGGTGCTTGTGCCCACATGTCAATGACCGAAAGACCACGAGGGGGTTCTGCTGCATGGACGGATGGTGGGAGTCGGTGCTCAGTGCCGCTCGCACGGAAACGGTTTTGGTTGTCACCGCCTTGTGGGTGTTATTAATTGCCGCACTTTCTAAGGGAAGAGCCCGCGAAACAGCCTTCAATTCCACTCTGTTGGGGTTACTCATTGCGGCGGCGGTAGCGTTGGCGTCGTTCGGTCAGAGCGCGGAGGCTGTTTTGGACGGTTCGGTGATGTTGCGGCTGGACAACTTCGCGATCGCTTTCCACTTGTTGCTGACGCTGGGCGCTCTGTTAGCGTTGGGTTTGTCGTGGGAATACCTGCGCGAGCAGGGGTGGTTGCGCCGTTTCAGCGAATACTGTGCGCTACTTTTGTTGGCGTGCGTGGGCGGAATGTTGTTGGTCAGTGCGACGGATTTGGTCGTCGTTTTTTTGGCAATTGACACTTTGTCGTTGGCGTTATATGTCCTGACAGGCTATGCGTCTGACCGTCCCTATCCGACAGAAGCGGCGTTGAAGTATTTGGTGTTGGGAGCGATGGCGTCCGCGTTTCTCATTTACGGCATCGCCTTCGTTTACGGTGCAGCGGGAACGACTAACTTGGTAACGCTTTCAACGACAGCATTGCAGCAACCGCGTTTGCTGATGATTGGCTTGGGGTTGTTGGTGGTCGGGTTGGCGTTCAAAATCGCGTTGGTGCCGTTTCACCAATGGGCGCCGGACGCCTACGATGGGGCGCTAACGCCGATCGCAGCGTTCATGGCGACGGCGCCGAAGGCAGTGGCTGTCGCGGCGCTCTTTCGGGTGCTCGCGTTGGGCTTTGGCGCAGCCCCCCTTCAAACGGTCTGGAGTGGGGCGCTGAGCGCTATCGCGGTCTTAACGATGACGCTGGCAAACCTTGCGGCGTTGCCCCAGCGCAACCTAAAGCGGATGCTGGCGTATTCGTCTATCGCCCATGCAGGTTACATGCTTTTGGGTGTGTTGGCGTTGAACGAAGCGGGGGCAACTGCATTGGTCGTCTACGGGTTCGCTTACACGGTGATGACAGTTGGGGCGTTCGGCGTTTTGCAGTTGGTGGAACGCTCGGACGGAGCGCCGGCGGCTTTAGACGATGTCGTGGGGTTAGCCCATCGGTCGCCGGCGTTAGGTTGGGCAATGCTCATTTTCATGGCGTCTTTGACGGGCATCCCCTTCACGGCAGGGTTTTGGGCGAAGTTCGCCGTTTTCCGTGCGGCGTTAGAAGCGGGCTATTTGTGGTTGGTTATCGTCGCCGTGATCAACAGCGTGGTTTCTGCGTTCTATTACTTGCGAGCGGCGATGGTTATGTTTGCTCAGGCGCCGACCGAGTGGACACGCCCCATTATGCCCTGGCGGATTGGATGGGGCATCGTCGCCGTGTGCGCATTGGGCGTCGTGCTATTGGGTTTAATGCCGACGGGAATCTGGCAGATGGGGTTGTCAGTAGCGATGGCGCGTTGATTGACGCCGCATCTGTGCTGTTTTACAATCTTTGCCAGCCGCAAAAGGAGGCGACAGCGGGATGGTGCGTGGGTTATGTTGGCTGGCGATCGGTGTTTTATCTGCTTTGACGCTGTTGGCGCTGGCGCAAGAAGCACCTGTCCCTAAAAGCGGCGTCTATGTTTGCTCTGCCGTTCAAAGTCCGACCCTGTTACAGATTGAAGGCGTCGGGACGGTGCGATTGATCGGCGTTCAAGTGCCCGAAAATACGCCGCAATACAACAAAGCCTTTGAGTTGGTCAAAAGTTGGCTGGAAGGCAAACTGGTGCGCGTGGAAATTTGCCCGAAGACGCCCAAAGACAACGCCGGAAATGTGCGTGCGGAAGTGTTTTACACCGAACAAGGACAGTGGCGCAGCGTGAACCGACGCTTGTTGGCGACCGGTGTCGCTCAACTGGTGCCGGAGACAAACTGCCACATTAACTTTGCTGCGTGGAGAAAGGCGCTAACTGCACCGCCAGCGCCACCTAAACCCTCGGTGCGCAAAGTCGCTTTGGCGCGACGGGAACGACGCGTCAGTGCACCGTCGTCGTTGCGCGCGGTGCCCCGCGTGCATCGTTTGCACGGTGCTACATCGCGCCCGACGGCGCCTGAGGCGGTCAAAGAGTTGGGCATGCGGACTCTCTCTGTGGCGTCTTTACGGTTACCCTTGCAGCAAGCCGAGCAGCGGGTGGCACAAGCGGCTACGAACTTGAGCCTCTGGCGGGAAATCCGATGGCGGGTTGAAACGCTCCAACGGGCGCTTTTACCTGTCGCCGCGCGGGCACGGCTGTCCGTGTGGCGGTTATCGCAATTGGTGCTGCGGGGTCAACCCTCACCGCTCGTTGCCGCAGAACTGAACTCCGTTCTCGCCCCGCTTCCGGGAGAACCTATCCCGCAGCGCATTGTGCGATTGGGCTTGACGAACCGGCGTGAAACCTTATCCGAGGTGTTGAACTGGTTTCCTGAGTCGCGGACGGTAATTCTACAGCGTCTGCAATCATTGGGGGCGCAGTTGGTCGGGGGGACAACGGTCGCCGCAGGGGCAGGTGGTCCGGGGATGTTGGGAGCGCCTGGAATGCCTGGCATGCCAGGGGCACCCGGACCGATGGGACCTGGCGGTCCTCCGGGCATGATGGCGCCAGGAGCCATGATGCCCCCCGGAGCAATGCCACCCGGAGCGATGCCGGGCGCTCCAGGGATGCCCCCTGAAATGGCAGGTGAAGCCCCAATGCCTGGCGCTCCGGGCATGCCAGGGGCACCAGGGATGTTCGGAGCACCCGGCGCGCCCGGCGCGACGACGGCAGGGGGCGCGAGTAATTTTTACCGCTACTTGGAGCTGGCGCGCAACGGCATGATTGACCCCGAATATGCCGCCCTTTGCTTCTTGGCACTGGAAGCCTATCGGGAACAGGTAGACGAGCAAATTACTTTAGCCGCCGCCGAATATCGGCGGGCACGGGAGGAATGGGCGGAGGTGCACGAAATCGTGGAGCGCGAGTTGCGCAAACTCGCCCGCACACCGCTGTCACAGCGTTAAATGTGGCAAACTTAGTGAATACCCTGTCAACCGACATCGTAGCGAGGTGACGCATGCTGATGGCGTTGGACAAAGAAATCAAGACTACGGTCATTCAACGGTGGCAGCGTTTCCCTGGCGATACGGGCTCGCCGGAAGTGCAAATTGCTATCTTGACGGAACGCATCAATCGCCTAGCAGAGCATTTACGGGTGCACCGCAAGGACAAGCATTCGCGGCGGGGGCTATTGCTGTTGCATGGCAAGCGGCGGCGCCTGTTGCGCTATCTGGCGCGTACCAACATCACCCGCTACAAAGAAGTCATTGAGGCGTTGGGCATCCGTGACATTTTTGGGGCGCTGCGAGCGGCGCAAGCCGCTGAGCGGGCTCACCAACGAGCGGTGCAAGTTAACGACTCATAAAAGAGGCTCTCAGGCGAAAGGTGAAGGGCTGATGGGCGCTGGTGTCGTCGCGCAGCCTGTTACCGTTGCCGCGGAAAGCGATGGGAAGCCGGGAGTGGGCAACACGCTACGAGCCCGTCATATTGTCTGCCCATTTGATAACCTGAAAGCCTTCCTCTGCGACGACCCAAACGAGTTTGTGGCAGCGAATACGCTTGGGCATCCTAAGAGAGGGTGCCCCGAACCAGTCGGGACACACCTGATGTGTCTGTCGCTTTCGGACGCCCGAGGTGCAACGGTGACGGGGGTTGAGCGTTGAGCCTAGCGACAGAGGAATCATCAAACGATGGAGGCTATCACGATGCGAGAGGTCGTCGTCAGCCGTGAGATTGCAGGACGGACCCTTTCACTGGCGACCGGTGCCTTGGCGCCTCAAGCGGACGCAGCGGTCGTCGTTCGTTACGGTGACAGCATGGTGTTAGTAACCGTTGTGCGGGCGAAGGAAGTGCGAACGGGCATTGACTTTTTCCCGTTAGTCGTGGATTTTGAGGAACGCATGTATGCTGCAGGACGCATTCCGGGGCACCGGTTCATGCGACGGGAAGGACGCCCCAGCGACCAAGCCATTCTGACGGCGCGCCTGATTGACCGTTCTATTCGCCCCTTGTTCCCCAAAGGCGCCCTCAACGATGTCCAAGTGATTGTCACAGCGTTGTCGTTTGACTACGAAAATCCGCTGGATTTGTTGGGACTTATCGGTGCCAGCGCTGCCCTGACGATCTCCGACATTCCCTTTGATGGTCCTGTGGCAGCGGTCCGTGTGGGGCTGTTGGGCGACACATTTGTCGTCAACCCGCCCTTCAAACGGTTGGAAGAGAGCCGTTTGGATTTAGTGGTTGCCAGCACACAGCAGGCTGTGGTGATGATTGAAGCGGGCGCTCACCAAATTCCCGAACAGCAAATGATGGATGCCATCGTGTTAGCCCACAGAGCCGCACAACCTCTGATTGAGTTGCAGGAGGAACTGCGGGAAAAGGTCGGTCGAGAGAAAGTGCCTTTCACGACTTTATTGCCTGACGAGGCGTTGACGAACCTCATCTTGGAGCGCTACGGTGCCGCCATCCGGGCAGCGGTCTTGCAATCCAGCAAAGAAGTGCGTGAAACGAAAGTGCGCGAACTAAAAGAGCAGGTCGTGTCGGCACTGGCAGCGAGTGTATCTGAAGAAAAGCAAACCCTGCTACCGTTGTCCTTTGATGAAGCCGTGCACCGAACCGTACGCGACATGATCTTGCGCGAGGGGGTTCGTCCCGACGGGCGCGGTTACTATGACATTCGTCCGATCTCTTGTGCCGTCGGGATCTCGCCCCGCGCTCACGGGTCGGGCTTGTTTCAGCGCGGCGAAACCCAAGTGTTGACCATCGCGACCTTAGGTGCAACAAGTGAGGAAATGTTGGTGGAGACTATCTTGGAAGAAGAAGCGACCAAGCGCTTCATGCACCAATACAACTTTCCGCCTTACTCTACGGGCGAAGTGCGTCCGTTGCGAGGTCCGTCGCGGCGTGAAATTGGGCACGGGGCGTTGGCGGAACGGGCGCTGGAGCCTGTCATCCCTGATGAGGACGCGTTCCCTTACACCATCCGGTTGGTCTCAGAGGTGTTGAGTTCCAACGGTTCCACTTCTATGGCGTCGGTGTGCGGAAGCACACTGGCGTTGATGGACGCCGGCGTGCCCATTTTAGCGCCTGTCGCAGGGATTTCTGTCGGTTTGGTCAGTGGCGGTGATAAAGCCGCATTGCTGACCGATATCCAGGGCACGGAGGATGCTCACGGCGATATGGATTTCAAAATCGCAGGCACCCGTGAGGGGATCACGGCGATCCAATTAGACTTGAAGTTGAAGGGGTTGTCTTTTGACCTGATTGAACGGGCGCTCTATCAAGCCCGTGAGGCGCGGCTGTTCATCTTGGACAAAATCGCGGAAGTCATTGACAAGCCCCGTCCAGAACTGTCGCCCCATGCGCCTCGGGTCATCACTATCCGTATCCCCACAGAGAAAATTGGTGAGGTCATCGGACCGCGCGGCAAACACATCAAGCACATTCAACAAGAAACGGATGCGGTCATTGACATCCATCCTGACGGCACCGTTTTCATCACTTGCCCCGATCTGGAGCGCGCGGAAAAAGCGGCGGAGATGATTCGGCTTTACGCCGCTGACCCCGAAGTGGGCAAGGTCTACAAGGGGCGTGTGACGCGCATCTTGCCCTTCGGGGCGTTGGTGGAAATTCTGCCCGGCAAAGAGGGGCTCTTGCATATCTCGCAAATCAGCCATGAACGCATCGCTGCTGTCAGCGATGTGTTGAAGGTCGGCGATGAGGTGGAAGTGAAGGTGTTGGGGGTGGAACCCGACGGGAAAATTGCCTTGAGCCGCAAAGTGCTGTTACCCGCTCCGACGCCCATGCGTCCTGGAGGGACAGGTGGACCGACAGGGTCGTCGGGAGGGCGACCCTTCGGCGGACGCCCCCGTAGCGGTCCGTCGCCCCACCCGCGTCACCCACGGGATCGGGGGACGGGCAGTTCATGACCGACTAACGCTAGCAACGACCGTCCATCTGACCTGTGACCTGTCTGCCGAAAGGAGACCGACGACCGACGATGGCAGAAACCGCCTTTTGCGTGCGCCTGCCCAACGGGATCCGATTGGTAGGCCAACCTATCCCTTGGTCGCACACCGTCGCCGTCGGCGTTTGGTTAGATGTGGGCACGAAAGATGAAGCGGACGACGAAGCAGGGTTAGCCCATTTCGTGGAACACATGCTTTTTAAGGGCACGCATCGCCACACCGGGCGCCAAATCGCTCGGCTGATTGACGCCCTCGGGGGAAACTTAGATGCCTTCACGGAAAAAGAGTTGACCTGCTTCCACATGCGGCTGCTTCCGGAACATGTTCGGCGCGGCTTAGTATTGGTGCGTGAATTGCTCACAGAACCCTTGTTTCGCCCCAAAGACATTGAGGTGGAAAAGGGGGTCGTTTTGGCAGAGATTCAAAGTGCTGAAGACACGCCGGAAGATTTGGTCAGTGAGGTCTTTTTTGAAACGCTGTGGAACGGGCATCCTTTGAGCCGCCCCATTTTGGGGACAAAGGACTCTGTCGCTCGCTTCCATCGGGCGATGCTTTTGCGGTTTCTGCAGGAGCACTACACCCCTCATCGGACAGTGATCGCCGTCGCTGGAGCGATTGAAGAAACAGCCATTTACGAAACGGTCGCGGAAGTGTTCGGTGACTGGAGGCGCGACGGCGGCGTGGCACCACCTCTACCTTCACCGACAGCAGCCCCTCGCCTGCGAACGGTGTCGCGCCCTACCGAGCATTTTTACTTCACCGTCGGTGTGCCGAGCGTCCCCATCACTGACCCTGCCTATTATCCCATCGCTTTGCTAGACATCATCGTCGGCGGCGGTGCCAGTTCGCGCTTGTTTTTAGAGGTGCGGGAACGGCGCGGTCTGGCTTACTCCATCGCCTCGTTCGCTGCAGCGTTTAAACAAGGGGGGTTTTTCGCCATCAGCGGCAGTTGCGCCCCCAAAGACGCCGCGCGCGTGTTTCAGGTCACCCGTAGCGAATTACGGCGGTTGTTGTCCGACGGGCTGCGCAACGGGGAAATGGAGCGGGCAAAAACGCAACTTAAACTGAGCCTTGTGATGGCGCAAGAAAGTGTCACCGGCACGATGACGCGCTTGGGACGGCAAATGCATTACTTCGGACACCTCGTTCCGATAGATGAAGTGTTGCGGCGCGTGGAACAAGTAACCGCTGATGAGGTCTTGGCGGTTGCACAGACGCTTTTTCTACAACACCGTTTCGCCGCTGCCTTTGTCGGACCAGTGACGGAGCAGGACGGCGAACGGTTGTGGTCCATCCTCAACGGCGAATAAACCTGCGCATGCGCTAAACTTTGCCCATCGGGCAATTCCCCACCGAGTTGCCGTGCGCTCTTTTGGCGGATCCGTAAACGACTGGCGAGTGAAGGGGTGAGTGACAAACGCTATGTCCGATTACATCGGCGAACGGCGTATTCCAGCGACAATGGCGACGCAACATCCCGATAACGCCTCACCGCCTTTTTGGAAACCCGACAGCGACGGCTTTATCAGCACCTACGACGAAGTGCAGGAATGCTATTTGAGTTTTGCTGAACTGGGCTGCGAAGAATACATGTGGGACTGGGAAGGCAAGTTTGTGGATGAAGCCGTTGTCGACCGATTGTTCAGCGAGCACTTTGAGTTTTTCCTGCAGCGGCAGTTGGGGCGCGATGTCTTTTTGACCTTCCGCCTGCCCAACATCTGGCTGGAACGGGGCTACCGGCTGGCGCGGGCTTACATGAGCATTTTGACCGCTGAAGAACTCGCCCGCGACCTTAACCTGTTTGCGCCGCCGCTTTTTGAAGTCATCCTGCCGATGTGCGACGAAGGCTGGAAGATGCTTTACCTGCAGGAGAGTTTTGAGCGGGCGGCAGAGTTGGAACGGCAAATGTTCGGCAACAACCGCCCGTCTTACCGCCTGCAAATCATCCCGCTGATTGAAACGCCCGAATTGCTGCTCAACGCCAAGACGCTGTTGGACGACTATCTCCGGTTGCACCGCGAAAAGTTCGGCGACGCTCCCCCTTACTTGCGGGCGTTCATCGCCCGTTCTGACCCTGCCCTGAACGGCGGCGTTGTGGCGGCGGTGCTGGCGGCTAAAAGCGCGTTGTGCGAGTTCGCCGACTTTGAGGCGGAAACGGGCATTCCCGTTTACCCCATCATTGGCGTCGGCTGTTTGCCCTTTCGCGGGGGGCTCTCGCCCTTCCATATCGCCACCTTTTTGGACGAATATGAAGGCGTGCGCACCGTGACCATTCAATCGGCGTTCCGCTACGACCATCCCAAAACCGAAGTGGAGCGCGCCGTCCGCGACTTAAACTTAGCGTTGCGGTTTCGCTGGGGCAAAAAACCCCGCTGGCGCGAGGGCGACAAACCCAAACTCCAACGCCTCATCACTCTCTTCACCGAGCGCTATCAGGAAGTCGTAGAAGAGTTGGCGGAGTTGGTCAATGAGCTGGCGATGTTGCTTCCGCGTCGGCGCGAACGGTTGCTGCACATCGGGTTGTTTGGCTACCCGCGTGGGTTGCGGGGGAAAGTGCTGCCCCGCGCCATCACTTTCACGGGCACCTTTTACTCGTTGGGTATCCCCCCTGAGTTTTTGGGCACAGGGCGCGGCTTGAAAGACGCCGAACGCGAAGGGCTGCTGGATGTCCTGCTGCACTACTACCGCCACCTCAAAGACGACTTAGTGCGGGCGGGACACTTCCTCAACTGGGAAAACCTGCATCTGCTGGAAAAGGAAGCGCCTGTCTGGTCCAAGGTGCGCCACGACATTGAGTTATGTCAACACCTGCTGCAACTGGAATTCGGACCGAAAGAAACCCACCACTATTTGCACCGTAACGCCTCGTCCAGCATCTTCCACTTGTGGCGCAACGGCGGTGACGAACGGCGCTTGCGCTTCTACATCGTGGAAACAGCCCAACTGCGGCGCTCGTTGGGGTAACACCGATGCCAAAGCAAACGCTAATCGGCTCGCAAACGGACGATGTGCCGATAGCGTCACACACCTCGGCAGCGCAAAACTTTCGGTGTAAGCAGTGACGCCTGACGCGTTCAAGGTAGGGTGACGGTGGCGATGCTCAATTTCGCCGAAGTGCAGCGGCAATTACTGGGCATGGTGCGGGAACAGGCGGGACGGCGGCAAGATTTCGGGTTACGGGTCGGTATCGCCGCGCAGGAAGCGCGACGCTGGCAAGCGAGTTACCCCCACCTCGCCGACAAAATTGCCCGCAGCAAAACTTCATGGCTGCTTGCGGGTGTGCAAACGCCGCCTGCGCAGGTTTTTCCGCTGCCCCCGTGCCCTGAACGCAGGCTTGTGTTGGCATCGGACGGGTCGCAGATCTTTCCCGACCGTCACGAAGCGATGATGTGCTACCTCATCAACATCGGTTCCGTCGCGTTGCCTTACGGTTTTGATATGGCACCCCATTTGAGCAACCGCCCCCGCCTTTTTTACCGCGAGCACGAACTCTATCACCGTTGGGGCGGGCGACGAGTGTTGGTCAGCGAAGAAGTCGTCGCCGTGCGGCGGCATTTGATGGAAATCGGCGAACTGGTGCGGCTGGCGCAGCGGTGGACGCAGCGGCCCGCCGTTGCCCTCGTGGACGGCACGCTCATCCTGTGGACGCTGGAAGGCAAGCCGCCTGACTTCCACAAAGACACTTTGACCCGCTTTCTGCGGGCGATGGATGCGCTCCGCCAGTTGGGCGTCCCTATCGCCGGATACATCAGCGGTCCGGGCAGTACCGATGTCATCAACGGTTTGCGGGTCGGCTTGTGTCCCTACGAGGTCGCCAACTGCGACCGCTGTGAATGGCTGCAACGCAACGCATCGCCCCCCTGCGCCGTCATTGAAGGTGTCACCGATGCTCAACTCTTTGAGCGTCTCCTGAAACCCGGCGAACGCTCAGCGGTCTTCGCCAGCAGTTCTCAAATCCTGAGCGAATACGGTGCCCATCGTATCCGCTTTTTCTACTTGCACGCCGGCTTGGAAATCGCCCGCGTGGAAATCCCGCAGTGGGTCGCTGAAAACGAGGAATGGCTTAACCTCGTGCACGCCGTCGTTTACGACCAAGCGCAAAAGGGGCGGGGCTACCCTGTCGCGCTGGCGGAAGCCCATGAGCAAGCCGTCGTGCGGGGTGCCGAACGCGAACTGTTTTATGAGATGCTGGAAGCCGCTCTCGTTCGGCAGGGCATGAAAGTCAGCATGACCTTTAAACTTATGGCGAAACGCACACCAACGATTTGACGCACCAGGGGTCATCCTGAAAGGGCGGCGACGCTTTGCCCACTTCGTCGCTTTGCCTCCCAGCGACGACGCCGAACTGTAAAATGCACCGGGTGAAATCTGAACGCGGTTGCGCTTGGCGGTTGCCTGACAAAACAACAAACGCAGCAGAGTGATCGTGCCAAAGTTTGAGAGCGGTGAACGGTATCATGGATGTATTGGAGCGATTGTTGAGCGAACTGGACGAGCAACAGCGGGAAGCGGTGGCGGCGCCCGATGGACCCATCATGGTCTTTGCGGGAGCGGGCAGCGGCAAAACGCGGGTGCTCACTTACCGCATCGCCTATTTGCTGTTGGCGCGACGGGTGCCCGCCCATCGGATTTTCGCCGTCACCTTCACCAACAAAGCCGCTGACGAAATCCGCCAACGCTTGGAAGGGCTGGTCGGGCATGCGGTGGAAGCGATGTGGTTGGGCACTTTCCATGCCGCTTGCGCGCGCATGTTGCGCCAACACGGGCTAACCGTCGGATTGCCCGCCAACTTCATCATCTACGATGAAGACGACCAGCGCAACTTGCTCAAAGCCATCGCCCGCGACTTGAACCTTGACACTGACCGCTATCCCGTTTCCGCCATTCACGCCGCCATCAGCGACGCCAAGACCGCAATGGTCACGCCAGAGGAACTGGCAGAAATCGCCGAGACGCCTTTTCAGGAAGTCGTTGCCCGCGTCTATCGGCGCTACCAGGACGCATTGCGCCAAGCCAAAGCCGTTGATTTTGACGATTTGCTGTGGCTGGCGCTGAAAATGCTGCAGGGACATCCGTCCGTCGCCGACTACTACCAGACACGCTTTTTGCATGTGCTCGTGGACGAGTATCAGGATGTCAACCGCATCCAACACGAATTGACACTGTTGTTGGCTGCTAAGCACCGCAACCTGTTCGTCATCGGCGACGACGATCAAAACATCTTCTCGTGGCGGGGCTCGGATGTGCGGTTGATGTTGGAGTTGCCCAAGCGGTTTCCCGACTTGCGCGTCTTTACGCTGGAACGCAACTATCGTTCCACGCAACTCATCTTGGACACGGCATGGCATGTCATTCGGCGCAACAGGTATCGGCACGAAAAACGCCTGCGCGCTGTGCGCGCCGGCGGTGAGCCTGTCATCCTGTTCCGCGCGCAAGACGACCACGAGGAAGCGGCGTTCGTCGCCAGCGTCGTGACCGGATGGGTGCGGGAGGGCAAATATCGCTACGGCGATTTTGCGGTCATCTACCGCGTCAACGCCCAATCGCGCCCGTTTGAGGAAACCTTCATCCGCTGGGGTATTCCCTACCGTGTCGTCGGGGCGTTGCGGTTCTACGAACGCAGGGAAATCAAGGACATCATCGCCTACCTGCGATTGATCGTCAACCCTGCGGATGAAGTGAGTTTGCAACGGGTCATTAACTTGCCGCCACGCGGCATCGGTGAGCGCACGGTGGAGCGGTTGCGCGCCTTTGCCGCGCAAACGCGAACGCCTGTCTTAGAGGTCGTTTGGAGCGGTGAAGCGTTGGCTCAATTGGACGCGCGGGCACGAACGGCAGTGAAGGCATTTGGCGATCTGCTGCGAACGCTACAGACGCAGGCGCAAACACTGACGCTGCCGCAGTTGATTGAGCATATCGTCAACGCCATCGGTTACGCCGATTACATCGCCAAGACCGAAGACCGTTTGAGGGGGCAAGAGCGGATGGAAAACCTTGCCCAGTTGGTCGCAGCGGCGGAGCGCCAATTTGGCGCTGGACCTGCGGCGCAAACGCTGCCGCTCTTTTTGGAACAACTGGCGCTGCTGTCGCCGCAGGACGAAACCGATTGGCATAGCGAGTCCGTCACGCTCATCACAGCGCACAGCGCCAAAGGGCTGGAGTTTCCCGTCGTGTTCATCGTCGGGCTGGAAGAGGGTTTGTTCCCGCACGCCCGCAGTGTGGACGATGCGTGGCAACTGGAAGAGGAGCGGCGGCTGTTTTACGTCGCTTTGACGAGGGCGAAAGACTACGCGTTTTTGACCTACGCGCAACGGCGTGGGTGGCTGACAGGCAAGTGGGGTGAAACGCGTTACGCGCCGACCGACCCGTCCCGCTTTTGGGACGAACTGCCCCAAAGTTTGGTGGACGAGTGGCGGGGCGTTCCGACACCGCAAGGGTTTTTGCGCATGGAAGCGCCGACGCCGACCGGAATCCGTAGTGAGACGGATGTGCGCCAACTGGCGCGCGCTGTGGCGCAGCGCTCCGCAGCAGCCCCCTCAACGCCGGCGGTCATCGGCAACATCAGGAAGCGGCTGTCGCCTGACGAGGTGCGGGTCGGCATGCGGGTGCGCCACCAAAAATTTGGTGACGGCAAAATCGTCGCCCTTGACGACGACGGCATCGTCGTCGTGCAGTTTGATGACGCCACAGTGGGCAAGAAACGGTTGGCGTTAGCGTATGCGCCTTTAGAACCATTGCGCTGAACTTCGGCGGGCACGGAGGTGGCAACGCGATGGCACAAGTCGTGTTGGTCGCCGTTGATTTGGGGGCGGAAAGCGGGCGCGTGTTGGCTGGTAAATTGAGCGACGGTCGGTTTGAACTGGAAGAAATCTATCGTTTCCCCAACGGTCCCGTCCGCATCGGCGAGCACATCTACTGGGATGTGTTACGGCTGTGGACGGACATCAAAAACGGGCTGGCGGCGGCAGTGCAGAAGTTCGGTGAGCAAGTCGTCTCCATCGGGGTGGACACTTGGGGTGTGGATTTTGCGCTGCTGGATGCCAACGATGAACTGGTCGGTAACCCTTACCATTACCGCGACAAGCGCACGGAAGGAATGATGGAACTGGCTTTTGAGCGGGTCGGGCGCGAGGTGATTTACCGGCGCACGGGCATCCAATTCATGCGGTTGAACACGCTCTATCAACTGCTGGCAATGGTCGTGCAAAAGGCGCCCCAGTTGCGCATCGCCCGCACCTTGTTAATGATGCCCGACCTGTTCCACTTTTGGCTCAGCGGCGAAAAGGTTAACGAGTTCACCGACGCGACGACGACACAGTTTTACGACCCGCGTAAGGGCGCTTGGGCAAAATATTTGCTGCGCAAATTGGGGATTCCGACGCGCCTGCTGCGGTGCCCGGTTGTCCCAGCGGGAACAGTGTTGGGCGATTTGCGCCCTGCAGTCGCCGATGAGGTGCGAGCGACCCACGCCATCAAAGTCGTCGCGCCCGCATCGCACGACACCGCATCCGCTGTCGCTGCGACACCGTTGAGCGACGAACAAGCGGCTTACATCAGTTCGGGCACTTGGTCGTTGGTTGGGACGGAGGTGCGCCAACCTGTCATCACGGACAAATCGCTGAGGTTCAATTTCACCAACGAAGGCGGCGTTTACGGGACTTTTCGGTTGCTGCGGAATGTAACGGGCATGTGGTTGATCGCTGAGTGCCGCAGGATGTGGGCGCGAGAGGGACACGCGTTCACCTACGAGCAACTGACCCAGATGGCAGCGGAAGCGCAGCCCTTCAAATGCTTCGTTGACCCAGACGATCCGCGTTTCCTTGCGCCTGAAAACATGCTAGACGCCGTCCGCCGTTTTTGCCGCGACACGCAGCAACCTGAACCTGAAACGGTCGGCGAATTTGTGCGGTGCTGTCTGGAAGGGTTAGCGCTCAAATATCGCTGGGTCCTTGAACGCTTAGAGGAGTTGATGGGCAAAAGGGTCAGCACGGTGCACATCGTCGGGGGCGGGGCGCGCAATTGGCTGCTCAATCAGTTCACGGCGGACGCAACGGGTAAAGTCGTGGTCGCAGGTCCCGTGGAAGCGACAGCGACGGGCAACGCGCTGGTGCAGGCGATTGCGTTGGGCTATCTCGGTTCGCACGCCGAGTTGCGGGCGGTCGTGCGCAACTCGTTCGATTTGCGCACCTTTGAACCGCGTCCCGATGAACGCTGGCAACACGCCTACGAACGGTTTTGCCAGTGGCTGCAGCAGTGCTGAGTTGACTGCAAACCGCGGGCGCATCGGCGGGGTGAAAGACCGATGGCGGTGCCGGAGCAGCGATTGCGGAAGGCGTTGTCCGCATTGTTGGTGCGCTTGCCGTTTTATGGGGCGTTGGCACTGCGGTTGGAGCATCGCCTTTTATCGGCGACGGAAGCGGATGCCCGTGAAGTGCCGACCGCTGCAACGGACGGGCGACGGGTGTTTTACCGCGCCGGATTTGTGCAGCGGTTGAGCGACGAGGCGCTGATTTTCCTCGTCGCCCATGAAACTCTGCACGCTGCCTTGTCCCACCCGCTGCGGGGTGCCGACAAAGACGATGCCAACGCGTGGAACATCGCTGCCGACGACACGGTCAACCGTTTGCTACGCCCCGCTTTCGGAAAGTTGCCTGCGTTCGCCGCTGTCGTGTGCCCGCAGCGGTTTGGGATGAGCGATGCGGAATGGGAGCGGTTGTCCACGGAGGCGAAATACTGGCTGCTGGCAAGACGCTCAACGGCGTCGGGAAGCGGCACGGCAGCGACGCAGCGGAAAAAGCAGGCGGCTGCGGGCGCAGCGGGTGCGCATGGGCGTTGCCAATTGCCGCTGGCAACCGATGCGCCGTCTCCCGAAGTGTGGCGGCAATGGGTGCAGGAAGCGGTGGAGTTTGCGGAGCGCGTGAGGGGTTACGGCACAGTGCCTGCCTGGGCGGAGGAGTGGGTCGCTGCGGAGCCGACGGCGAAAGTGGCGTGGCAAAAGGTGCTGCACCAATTCGTGCAGCGTCAAGTCATCAGCCATTGGAACTACCCGCCCTCACGGCGCTACTTGCAGGTGGCGTTGTTGCCCAAAGCGCAGCGGGAACGGTCGGGCGTCTTGGGTATCGCCGTTGACACTTCGGGTTCCATCACGCGGGAGCAATTGGCGCAATTTTGGCGGGAAGTGCTTGCCATCCGCCGCGCTTACCCGCGTTTGACGCTGCGCTTGGTCACTTGCGATGTGGAAGTGACGAGCGACGAAGCGTTTCCGCCCTTTGTGCCGTTGCCTGAGGCGACGGCGTTGGTGGGACGGGGTGGGACGGATTTTCGCCCCGCGTTTGAGCGGTTTCGTCACCCCCCTGTCCCTGAAGCCGTCATTTACCTGACAGATGGGATGGGCGAATACCCCAGTGCACCGCCGCCTTACCCCGTGCTGTGGGTGCTGAGTCGCCCTGACCCGCAGCAAGTCGTCCGAATGCCCTTCGGCGCCGTCATCGTCATGGACGCGGATACCGCAACGGCGGGTTAGGCGTGAGGGAACGAAGGCGTTTTGTTGAATTTCCCTTTTGGCAATGCCTCGGCGGGCGTGTCTTCTGACGCACCAATTTTCGGCGGCTCAGGAGAGCCGCCCTCCGAAAAACCTTCAACACTCGGAGGGCGCATCTCCTGATGCGCCAATTTCTTTTCGGCGGCTCAGGAGAGCCGCCCTCCGAACAAACCTTCAACCTTCGGAGGGCGCGTTTTCTGACGCGCCGTTTGGTTTTTGGCGGCTCAGGAGAACCGCCCTCCGAATAAACCTTCAACATTCGGAGGGCGCGTCTCTTGACGCGCCGATTTCCTTGCGGCGGCTCTGAGAGCCGCCCTCCGAACAAACCTTCAACCTTCGGAGGGCGCGTCTCTTGACGCGCCGATTTCCTTGCGGCGGCTCTGAGAGCCGCCCTCCGAACAAACCTTCAACCTTCGGAGGGCGCGTCTCTTGACGCGCCGATTTCCTTGCGGCGGCTCTGAGAGCCGCCCTCCGAACAAACCTTCAACCTTCGGAGGGCGCGTCTCTTGACGCGCCGATTTCCTTGCGGCGGCTCTGAGAGCCGCCCTCCGAACAAACCTTCAACCTTCGGAGGGCGCGTCTCTTGACGCGCCGATTTCCTTGCGGCAGCTCAGGAGAGCCGCCCTCCGAATTATTCAACACAGCAAACGAAGACCAAAAGGGTGTTTGGGTGGGTCATTGCGCGTATCACCCATGTTCCGATGACACCTAAAAGGCACGAGGTAATTTCGCTGTCAAGACCGACCGTTCGCCGCACAGTAGGCTCGGTTGGCGTAAAGAACCTGTCAGGGTAATTTCGCTGTCAAGACCAACCGTTCGCCTAACCACACCAAAACCCAGCGGTCACGCCGTTCCAGCCGCACTGCGAGGGGCAAAGTCAGCGGTTGACGCACCGATGTCTGGACTAAGAGACGGTCGTTGAAGTCCAAACGCAATTGCAATCGGTGTTGGGTGCGCTCCACCCACAGCGTCACTGGCGCTTGACTAAGCCGTGCAGTTTGCGGAACACCTGGCGGCAACCCGGCAGGCAAGGTAAAAGCGATCGCCTCGTGCGCGATCCAGGCTGCATCGGCGGCAGGTTGCACTGTCCCCCCATCGTCCGGTGTCAAGGGGAGCAACATCTCCGCGTCGGTCAATAGCCAGAACTGCTTCAGCGTCATCGTTTGTTTCGCCCACAGTCCGACTTTGCCCCGCGTTACACCCTTAGCGCGCACAAAGGGGATGCCATTGATCAAGCCGGTGACCTCGTCGGTGTCCAACCGCACGGCGATGCGGTAAAGCGCGTTGGGCTGAAGCCAAACGCGTTCACGGGCTAACGGGACTTCACCGTCGCGCCGGCGCACACAGAGGGTCACTGTCGTTGCCGCTGAGGTGGGCGTCAGAGACAACAGGCACCAGTCATCTTCCGATCGCCAACCCCAAACCAGACCGACGGGCGTTCCTTGCCAAAAGATATCTGCAACCCACCAACATGGCGGCACCGCATCACCGAGCAACGCCATCGCGTCTTGGTTCGCCGTCTTTTGCAGGGTCCACACATTTCCTTTGAAGCGCCATTGCCCGTGGCGGGAAGGTAACGGTGTCGCCGTATCCGTGGAGGGTGCGAGCGTAGCACACTGCCATGAAGCGATTGTAAATGAGCGCACCAACGGCGATGGGGTCTCACCTTTTTCTGCCCATACACCGACCTGTCCCATTGCGAAGCGGGCATCTTGACAAAAGGCCAGCACTTCGCCGTCCAACCCCACCCACAGTTGATCGCCAGAGCGCCACACTTGGAGCCGCTGCCAATGCAACGGCGATAACGGCAGCGGTTCATCGTAAAGCACTTGTTCGCTCCATTCGTCGCCGCTGCGGGCGACTGCGACCAGTTGCACCCGCATATCGCTTCCTTCACGCCGCCATCGCCAGACATGCCCGCCGTCGTCACCCCAACCGATAGCCACACCGATACCGCGCCCTGCATTCAAGCACACTTCTGCCGTCACGGCGATGTCAGTCAGCGCTGTGTCCGTCGGCGAGAGGACAAAGACAGAGCGCCGTTGCTGTAACGGGGGAGCAAACCCGACACTGCCGTCCGATAAAGTGTGCGGTTGCCAACTGTCCGGCGGTCGCCATTGCCACTGCTGGGAGGGCGTTAGGGGGTAAAGCGTGGGTATCGGCGCGTTCCCTTGCGAAGCGATGCGCTCGGTCGGCGGTACATCCGCAAAAGCAAACGCCACTAAATGCCGATGAAAAAACGCTAACCAACGCCATCCCACACGGCGGACTTGAACGACTGTCGGTCGGGTGCCTAACGGAGGCAGCAGTTGACTCCAACCGAGCGGTTGACCGTCGCGCTGCCATTGAACTCGTATCGTCGTAACGGACAAAATGAGCCGTTCCGCACCGCTGCCAAATTCCCACGCCCCTGGGGCGATGTGTGTCTCCGTGCCTTGCCACGCCGCTCGGCAGTCAAAAACGCTCAACGGTTCGGTCGGCACACCTTGAGGGCTATCGGGCACAGGGTCCGCCGCGCTGACCGACGCAGAGCCACACAAGCAAAATGTCACGGCGCAGGTCAACGCAAAGCAAATGCAGTGCTGTAAATAAGCCCGACGCTCCAATCGGTTCCCGCCCCCGTCTGCCCGACAGCGCCCCGCCGTGTGCCAATTGCGAACAGTCGCCAGCCAGGCGATAACGGTTGGTAAAGCCGCACTGTGAAAATGTTCGGGGCGCCGCGCGGCGCATGGGTGTATTCCGCAAACAGGTCGGTGCCGAGCCGACGGAACAAGCCCGCCAAGTAAATTCCGGCTGTGTAATAGGTGCTGCGCAACAGGCTGTGACGCCCGACTTCACCGTAAATATCCAGTTCGTTGGGCACAGCGGGCAAGGCGATGTCAGCGGCATAACCGAAGGTGCCGCGACGCACTTTCAACACGCTGACGCCCAACTGCCCTTGCGCAACGGGATAAGTGAGGCGAGCGTAACCGCCTTGTTGCGTGCCGCTGACAAACGGCAAAGCGTCTTGCAAATAGGCAAGGGTGAGACGGCTGTGTCCGACAGGAACATGGAGCGCAACGGCATCGGCGATATCGCTGAGCACTAACTTGCCGATGCTGATAGGACCAAGCCGGTCTAATACCCGTAGCGCTGGGTCTGGCACAGCGGCGTTGCCCAAGACCGGTCCTTCCGACAGCCACTGCCGTCCCACCCGCAGCGCCCAGTTCCCGCGTCGGTAAGTCACTACGCCCTCTGCCAGCCGCGTGGTCGTGTTGCCTGATGTATCCGTTAGGGGCAAGATGGACACAGAGAAAAACAGCGGACCGACGGCGCCGCGCGGGCGCAACCGCGCACCTAACAAGCGGTGTGGGCGCCGATCAGCAACTAAGCCCAACACACTGCCTTTCAAGACCGCTTGCCGCACGATGACACCCAATTCCCCCGTTTGTTGGGGAACAGCGGGGGAAGGAGCGCCCGGCAGGGGTAACGGCGCCACCGTCGTGAAAAATTCGTCGTTGTTCTCCAACAACGCACCGAAGTCAGGGGCACCCGGCAAAGTCACCACCGTCACCCCTGTCGTCAGCCAATCCACGAACGAAGCATCGCTGCCGGCAGGACTAGGGTCACTCCCGAACGCTGCGTCTGGGGCGGAACGAACCTGGTGCGGTTCCAAAAGCGTCGGCGGCACGACCAATTCCTGACCTGAGTTCAGCGTGACTTCTTCGCCTGTCGGCAGCGTTACAGCGAGCACACCGTCCCAAACGCGAATCGTGACCGTGCCTTCAGGAGCGATGGCGATGGCGAGCGTCGTTCCTCGCACCGCCGCCACAGCCGTTTTAGCCCGCACGGTCGCCCGTGACCCTTTAATGAAGCGAGCCCACAAACTGCCTTGATGCAACTCTACATCCTGTCGCTGAGGCGTTGGGGCATGAACGGTCAACTCGCTGCGTTCATTGAGTTTGACCACACTGCGGTCAGCGAAAGTGATTTCCGCGTAGGAACGCGGACCGGTGCGCACGCGATCGCCTTGCGCCAAGTGGGTACCCAAACGGCTCTGCAGCCATTGGGTCGTGCCTGCCCGTTGGTGTTCTACGACACGCACGATCGCCGTCACGGTCGCCTGTTGCGCGTCGGCAACGCCCGATGCCGCCCACAACATAAGCCACAGTCCCCAAACAAGCCGGCGCAACCGATGCATGAACATGCCACCCCCTCAGTGAACGAGACGCCATCATTATGGCACGGCATCGGGGCTTGCATAGTGGTCAAAAGTCACAACTCAGCGCAAGGTGTATCCAGAGCGATTTACGGGTCAGGTTCTTCTGCCAACAGGTTGTGCTGCAAGGCGAACTTGACCAACTCCGCTCGCGTCTTCAACCCCAGTTTGTCGGCGATGCGGCTCCGGTAGGTCTCCACTGTCTTGACGCTCAGAAAGAGGCGCTGGGCAATTTGCTGGTTGGTGTAACCCATCGCCAGCAGGCGCAGCACTTGCCATTCCCGCTCGCTCAACTTGGGCATACTCTGTTCGGTGCGCTTTTTGACGACGGTTTGGGCGAGTTCAGGCTGCAAGTAAACGCCGCCTCGCATGACCGCCCGAATGGCGCGCACCAATTCGTCCGCTGCCGCCCGCTTGACGACATAGCCATCTGCTCCCACCTGCAGCATCCGCCGCAAATAAGTCTCGTGCTCATGCACCGTCAACGCAATGACCTTTACTTCTGGATAGGACTTTTTGATGACCTCTGTTGCCTCTAAGCCTGTCATGTCGGGCATAGAGATGTCCATCAAGACGACATGGGGTTTTAGTTCGCGCACCAACCGCAGTGCCTCTTTGCCTGTTGCCGCTTCGCCGACGACTTCCATGTCGGTTTCTGCTGCGAGCAACGCTTTCAACCCGTCCCGCAAAATAGCGTGGTCGTCGGCGATCAACACGCGAATGCGGTCAAGCGGTTGCGACAGGGCGTTGTTGGCTCGGCGCATCAGCGACACCCCCTTGCCTATCGTCCCGCACCGGTATCGTCGTCAACGGCACTTCCAAGACGACTTTCGTGCCGCGTTTGGGGTGCGAGTCCACGGTTAGGCGTCCCGACAACATCGCCGCCCGCTCCATCATCCCGACCAAGCCCAACCGTTTCGTCTCGTCGGGATGGCGCAAGATGGCTGACGGGTCAAACCCGACGCCGTTGTCTTCCACGACGACACGCAACACGCGGTCAGCCCGTTGCAGCGTCACTTTTGCCCGTGTGGCTTTGGCGTGCTTAGCAACATTTGTCAGTGCCTCTTGGACGATGCGGTAGATACCGATGGCGATCTCAGGCGACACGCTTAAATCGCCCTCGCTGTCCAGCACCAAATCGCACGGGATTTGAAAGCGCTCCGACCAATCGCTGACCATGCGTTCCAGCGCTGCCGTCAACCCCAGTTCGTCCAGCGACGGCGGACGCAACTCCCACGCGATGTGGTGCAGGTTTTGGGCGATGCTGTCAGCTAACCGGCGCAGATTGCTCACCCGTTCTCGGCGGCGTTCGTCTCGCAGTTCGCGCTCCAACAGTTGCAACTGAATGAGCAGCGCCGTCAGCAACTGTCCCGTTTGGTCGTGCAGTTCGTGGGCGATGCGACGGCGCTCTTCCTCTTGCGCTGTCACGACCTTGTTGAGCAGCAACCCTCGCACCCGCTCCTTTTCCTGCAGTTGCGTTAGCAGCCGTGCGTTTTTCAGCGTCGCTGCGGCGTGCTCGGCGACAGCGCTCAAAAAAGCGTGGTCGTCGTCGCTGAACGCATTCGCATAGTCGGCAGCGACAAACAGCAGCCCTAACACTTCGCCGTCCACGCTAATGGGCGTGCCGATGAAACTGCGGAACCCTTTGCGCTGCAACCAGCGCTCAAAAGGCGTTCGGGGTGTGACCAAATCGTTCACGCGCACCGACCGCCGCTCCCGCACGCAGGGCAAAAAGGGCGTCCGTGTCGCGGCGATAGGGCGACGCCGCCAGCGTTCGTGCAACTGGCTCAGCCGTCCGCTGGGCGTAGCGACGCAACCGCTGAAAGTGTCATCGGCTGCGCGGTAAAGGCAAAGGGACGCCTCAGCGAACGGCAACGCCTTTTGCACGCCCGCTAAAATCGCTGCTAAAATCGCCTGCTCATCCGTCAAGCGGTTCAGAGTGCTGAGCAGTTCGTTGAGCCTCTTCAGCCGTTCCGCTTGGCGAACCCGTTCGGTGAGCATCGCCCGTTCAATCGCTGCCCCTGCTTGTGCCGCCAGCAGCTTCGCCAATTCCTCGTCCCGCTTGGTGAAAGTTTTTCCGCCCTGCTTCTCCGTCATGTAAAGGCGTCCGTAAGGTTTGCCGTTGACGAAGATGGGCACACCCAAAAACGACCGCATGATCGGGTGGTGGGGCGGAAAACCCCACGCTTTGGGGTGTTGACGGACATCGCGTAACCGCAGCACTTTGCCCTCGTGGATGATGAGCCCCAAAACGCCTCGCCCTTTGGGCAGTTCGCCGATACGGTCGGCATCTTCCTTGCTCAGCCCCGCATAGACAAAGTGAGCGATACCTCCTTCGTCGTCCAGCACCGCCAGTGCGGCGTATTGAGCACCGATGACATGGCGCGCTGTCTCCACGATGCGTTGCAGCAACTCGTTGACGGTCAAATCAAACCGCAGCAAGACGCCCGATTGCAGCAACTTCGCCATTTGGTTTGGCGCCATTGTCAGTCACTCCCTCACGCCATTGGCATTGTTGCGCACCTTGCTTGCCCGTCTGTCAGGAAAAACCCGACAGCCTGTTCGCCACCAATTTGCCATCGTTGAAGAGGCGGGAGCAACGCTACCGAAAGGGGGCACAGCGATGAACTTCAACCAGCGTCCGTTTACGGTCATTTGGGAGACGACCCGCGCCTGCGATTTGGTGTGCCTACATTGTCGTGCCGACGCCGTTCCCGACCGTCACCCCTTTGAGTTGACGACACAGGAAGCGTTTCGGTTGGTGGACATGCTCAAAGAGTTCGGACAACCTTACCCGTTGCTAATTTTGACAGGCGGTGACCCGATGAAACGCCCTGACATCTTTGACATCGTGGCGTATGCGACGCAACAAGGCATCCGCGTCGCGATGACGCCTTCTGCGACCCCGTTGGTCACCCGTGACGCAGTGCGGCGGTTGGCGGAAGCCGGCTTGGTGCGGTTGGCGTTGAGCCTTGACGGCAGCACACCCGAAGTGCACGACGGTTTTCGGGGCGTTCAAGGGTCGTTCGCCCACACCGTGCGCATTTTGAATTGGTGTCGGGAATTCGGTGTTGAGGCGCAAATCCACACGACTGTGACCCGCCACAGTTTGGCGGACTTACCCGTCATCGCCGACATGATCGCTGAATGGGACATCAAACTGTGGGCGCTCTTTTTCCTCATCGCCGTCGGGCGCGCTGCCCGCCCTGAGATGCGTCGCCTGAACATTTCACCCTACGACTTTGAGCGTGTCTTTCACTGGATGTATGACCTGAGCAAATCCGCTCCTTACGACATCACGCCCCGCGAAGGTTACCACTATCGGCGCGTCATGCTGCAGCGGCGAGCCCAGGAGTTGGGCGTTCCCGTTGAAGCGTTGTTGCGACAAACGACCGAGAAAAACTTGCGTCCGACCGACCTTGTGCCAGCCTCGCAGCGCCCTAAAATCGTCCGCGCACCGATGGGTGTCAACGACGGTAAAGGTGTCGTCTTCGTTTCCCATGTCGGTGTCGTGCAGCCCAGCGGTTTTCTGCCGTTGGGGGTCGGCAGCGTTCGCCAAAAACCGTTGGCAGAAATTTACCGCACCGCACCGTTGCTGCGCCAACTGCGCAACCCCGATTTGCTCAAGGGCAAATGCGGTGTCTGTGAATTTCGGCACATTTGCGGGGGCAGCCGTGCCCGCGCTTACGCTGTCACGGGCGATTACCTACGCAGCGATCCCTACTGTATCTACCGCCCCAAAGCGTTCCAAAAGCCACACCCCGCAACGGCGCTGTGCGGGTGACCTTTGCGGGATTTTCCCGACAGACGGTCGTTGGCTTCTGTGCTATAACGCTACGACGCGAGGAGGCGATAACGATGGGCAGGTTAAAGGGCAGCCCGCGATGGTCGGTGGTAACGGGGATTGGGTTGGCGCTGGCATTGACGGTGGCGACGGCGTTCGTTCATCAGGAGCCAACGCCGCCATCGCGGCTGCCCCGCCTGCGTGGGCGCTGCCAAGTTTGCCACCGCACCGAAGCCCTTGAATGGGTGCAATCGGCACATGCCAAAGCGTGGACCAGCGACGCCTTCGTTGCCGCCACCGCTAACCGCACCCGCAAAGAGTGCCTGCATTGCCATGCCCCTGACCGCATCTTGGTGACGGGTTTTGGCAAAGAGCCGTCCTTGCGTAACGAGTTGCCAGAGCATGGCGTGGATTGCGTCGCCTGCCACGAAGATGCCAATGGCGCCCATCACGGCACCCTCGGCACCGTCACCGACAAACACCCGACGGTCAAAAACGAGCGGTTCGGGACGGTGGAGCAATGCGCCACCTGCCACGCCAAGTTCGGCACCGTGCAAGAGTTCAAAGGGACAAAGTGGGGCAGCGACCCCAAATCGTGTGTGACTTGCCACATGCCTGCGACCCAACGCCCCATCGCTTTGGACTCGCCCGAGCGCCCCGCCCATGTCCACACCTTCAAAGGTGCTGACCCAGAAATGTTCCGTAGAGGCGTGAAAGTGGAAACCGATCTCAGCGGTGACCGATTGACGGTGCGCCTGACAAGCGTGGAAGTCGGGCATAACTTTCCGACGGGCATAGACACCGTCGTCGCTGTCGTTGATGTGCGCCTCGTCAGCGGAGGACAAGAAGTTTTGCGCCATCAAACTGTGCTCGCGGACGAACGGGCGCAGGGCGGCAACGACACGCGCTTGAAACCGGGCGAAACCCGCGAAATCGTTATCCCGCTGGAAGGTAAAAAGGGCGAAGCGGTCGTCCGCATTTTGCACAAACCTCTTCGCGACTTGCCCGACGAAAAAGCGACCGTGTTGTTTGAGACGAAAGTCGCTGTGCCTTGACGCGCCTGAGGGGGCGACAGCGATGTTGAAGTGGCAAACGGTCACAACGGTAACGCTGCTTTTATGGGCACTCGTTCTCGTCGCCGGCAAGGAAAAACCCCAACCGGCTCCTTTCCCCCTCAACCTCTTCGCCCAAGCAAAACCCGAAGACTTCATCGGCGAAAAAGAATGTGTCCAATGTCACAGACCGCAGGCACAAACTTTCGCCGCTTCCCCCCACGCCCTCTATGTCCGCAACCCTCGTCTTCCCCGTGACAAACAAGGCTGCGAAGCCTGTCACGGTCCAGGCGAAATCCATCTGGAAGAGGTCAAAGACACCACGAGGGTCGTTAGTTTCACCAAAGCCAAGCCAAAAGAAATTGCCCTTGCCTGCCTGCGATGCCACGCCGACACGATGCGCCTCGCTCAATGGCAGCGCACCGTTCATGCGCAAGCTGATGTATCTTGCGCCGAGTGTCACCAAATTCATCGGGGCGAGGGGCAAGGGATGGCAGGGAAGGGAACGAGCGACGGGGCGCCGTTGAGGCAACTTTTTGCGACTGCTCCCGAACCGAAGGCGCTGCTAAAGGCTGGTGAGGTAACGGTTTGCGGGCGCTGCCATCAACGGGAAGTCAGCGAATTTCGCCTCAACTTTCACCATCCCCTTCCCGAAGGGCGAATGGTCTGCAGCGATTGTCACGATATCCATCCCAGCAAAGCGACCCGCAAAAAGGTCTCCGCCGTCAAGGAGATGTGCGTCACCTGCCACGCTGAAAAAGTCGGTCCTTTTGCGTTTGAGCACGACCCCGTTGCAGGTTGGACGGGAGAAGGGTGCACCGAATGCCATCGCCCGCACGGCTCTCCCAACCCGCACCTTTTGAACGCCTTTTCGCGCGGCTTGTGCAACCAGTGCCACACCGACAAGGGCAACGACCACTACCCTGGGCGAAGTTGCTGGGAGGCAGGTTGCCATGCAGCGGTGCACGGGTCCAACAGCGATCTCTTGCTGCGACAGCCATGACCGCCTGCCATCGGACGGTGATGAAGGATGCGTGCCAAAGTGACGGTGTCGCTGATAAGCCTCGCAATATCTACGGCTTTCGCTCAAGTTGCTGAGATGGATGTTGGGTTGGGCACTTGGTCGCTGGACGGTAACGAACACAAACTGCGCCAATATGCGACGCCGGCAAAGGGGCTGTTGTTGAACCCTTTCCGCTACACCTTGCCCGTTCTCGGAGACCGCAGTGGTTGGTTTGCCTTCAAAGGCAGCGAACGCAACGATTACCGAGCCGAAGGCAACCTCGCGTTTCTGTTTGGTCGGACGCAATGGGAGATGTCGGTAAGCCGTTATCGTTTCTTTGACCCAACCCCGACCGTCTTACTGCCCAGCACCCGCGCCGTTCGGGAAGGGGCGATGAAGTTTTTGCTCACCCCTGATTTCTCCGTCGCCTTTCGTTACCGCATGGATCAGCAAGACCAATTTTTTGAGGCGCCGAAGTTGCCCTTGCGGCAGCGGACGCGCTTTTGGGACGCTGTCGCTGAAGGAAAAGTCGGGGAAGGACGCCTCAGTTTGGGCTACACCGACTTCCGCTTCTTTGACCGCACCGATATTCGCCCCGACACAGCTATCCGGCGTTGGCACGCCAATTACCTGTGGTCGCCCGACGAGCGCGGAGGCGTGGAAGTGGGTTTCCACCGCTTCACTATTCGCCAGCCGTTACGCCCCAACAGCCGTGGAGAATCGCTGGCGGTGAGCAGCGATTGGACATTGTCGTCGGCGACGGACATCACTTTGCTGCTGCGTCGGGACAAATGGGATTTGCCCGTCGTGCAAAACGCGTGGGTGCGGGAGCGACGGTTGGCGATCGCTCACCTTGTCCACCGATGGCGAGGATGGGCACTGCAAGTGGTTTTTCGGCAACAGGAGAACGAACGGTTGCGGAGAGATCAAAGTTTCGTGGAGGTGCCCCGATGGCGCACCGTTGAGGTACGCTTGTCGGGACGCCTTGCCCCTCGGTGGCGGCTCACCCTGCGCGGTGGTTGGCAGCACTTGACGCATTTGCCGACGATGGGCACGACCGATCCCCGCCAACTCGTCTGGGACGACCGTCAATTCCTTCAACTGCGTCTGGAAGGAGGCTCACCTTCTTTGAACGGCTATTTGGCGCTGAACCGGCGGCGATGGGAAAACGAAGGGCGCGCCGTTAGGGTGACGACCGATGCCTTAACTTTAGGTGGGACATGGCAAGTAAATGCGCGCTTGAACCTTTTTGCCGAATACGCTTACGAGGCATGGTGGGCGACGAGGGTAACGGCGGCGTTCCCGACACTGGATAACTTCTTCCCCAACAGCCGCGTGGCAAGCCTCGGGCTGAATTGGGCGATGGACCGTCGCAATTTCCTTTCCCTCACCTTCACGGAATTCGTAACCGCCAACGACAACCCGTTGCTTTTGCGGGACGGCAACTACAAGGGTCGTTTTCTGACGGGGGTCTGGCGTTATCGCTTTCCCGCTGGCTATGAACTCGCCTTGACGGTCGCACCTTGGCGCTATCGCGACCGCGTCGTAGATTGGATGGACTACGAAGCGACTCTCGTGTTGCTCTCAGGGAGTGCTCGGTTTTGATCAACCCAAAGCGCTCAAAGTTTCCCCGACAGCGGCGCAGACAAGGCGCCACTAAGGTGTTGGCGGAAGCGAACAAGAGCCTTTTAGAAGGGAGGAATGAGGCGATGCAAAGGCAATGGCTCGTCGCTTCACTTGCGGGAGCAGCGGTGACAATGGCGGCGACTCTCCTCGCCCTTTACGGCTGCGGCGGTGGCGGTGGACCGTTGCGCCCACCCACACCGGCAACGCCTCCGTCTCCCTCGGCAGAGTTCGTCGCTCTTTTGCCCGAAGGGCAGCGGAACGCCACCTTCGTCGGCACCGAGCGGTGCGCTAGCTGCCATCAAAATTTCCACAACAAATGGGCGCAGAGCCGTCACGCCCAAGTCAATGTCGGTTGCGAACGGTGTCACGGTCCTGGCAGCGAGCATGTCAAAGCGCCCAGCAAAAACAACATCCTGACCTACCCCAATATCACCCGTTCGGTCGTTTGTGGGCAATGTCACGGTCCGCAATTTGACGAGTTTCGTCGATCCGCTCATGCGGAAATGGTGGGTGAACTGGCGGACGCCAATTTCGTCAGTGCCAACCCCCGCCTTTATGTCGCCGTTTGCTACCGTTGCCACAGTGCTCCGTTCCGTATGGAGTTGGTAGACGAACCGCTTTCGGAAGGTGTTTCGCCTGACCAGATTGACGCCCAAATTGCTGCCCTCTCCAATGACCAATTGCTCGCCTATCTCCCTGTCAGCCACGAGACAGCGACTTGCGCGACCTGCCACACGGCTCACTCTGTCAAGCCCCGCTATGCGCGGTTCAACACTGACACTGCGCCGGTTGCGCCGGGCACACCGCCGAAGTTGCACACGACCTTTAACCACACCTGTGCCACCTGCCACAACGGGCGCGGGGCGAACCCATCCGACCAAGCGTTGCAAACGGGGACCGCTCGCCCTAACATGCACGAGAGCAACCAGTTCAACATGCTGATGGGTATCGGTGGCGTGGAGAGCGATGCCGGAGGGCAAGACCCCAGTTTGCCGATGTCTATGCGCCGCATGGCTCATGCCGAGGCGCCCGAGCAATGCGTCCATTGCCACATGCCCGACTACCGTCACACCTTCACCGTCAGTTACGATAAAGGTTGCGCCCCGTGCCACACGCCCGCTGACGCGGCAGCGCGAGCGGGTGCAGTGAAGGACGAAATCCAGTTGGCCCTTTTTGCCTTGCGGACGCGGTTGCGGAGTTGGGCGCAGCAAACCTTCGGCGACCCTGACTTGTGGGACTACACAGCCCTCATCGCCGAACTGGGTAAAACAGCACCGCCTCAGGGGCAGGTGCCGATTCAGGTCAAGCGAGCACGCCACAACTACTACTTTATTTTGCGCGATGCCAGTTTCGGTGTCCACAACGCCTCTTACACCCGCCACCTCCTTACCATCGCCAACCGACAACTGGATACCATCGGTGTGCCCCGCATAGCGCCTCAGGTCGTGAGCCGCCTGTCGCGTCGGGACATCCAAGCCGTACTGCGGTCGGACTTGCAACGCTTGCGGCAGGCGATGCGGTGGACCCAATGAAGGGTGAGCGTGATCCTTCAAGGAGGTGATAACGATGGCGACGCCAACCCGACGGGCATTGGAAAGCCGTCGGTTGCACTTGCGCCTGACGACAGACGAACTCCCTTGGTTGGTGCGCGAAGTTAGCCGACGGGCATTGTTGGGTTACTTGGGGCGTGAACCGACGGAAGCAGAGATCGCTGCCGCTATGCCCGAAGTCAAAGCGCTACTGCACCAAGTCGTCACGGCTTATGACTTGTGCGGGCTCACGACTTTGTGCTGGGAAGCCGAAGAAGTTGACCCGTGGGAAGCGCTGGAAGACCACGCTCAGGTGTGACAGGCATTGCGCGGGGATGGGCGGGGGCGTATCAGGGCAAGGCGGTTGCGGCGAAAACGCCGGCCCATCCCCGTTGTTATCACGGTTTCGTCACACTCATGCCGCTGTGGCGCCCTTGTAAACGGTCAGGGGTTTGCCCGTTGACCGCAACGCCACCAATTGCTTGCCGAACTCATCAATTTGCTCCTGCGACAGCGTTTCTGCCAACAACGCTGTCCCTTCGCAGTCCGACGCATGTTGCAAGAACTCGCGGATGAACTCGTGCAGGAACGCCAATTCTTCTTCGCTGACGGCTTCTTTGCGCAAGATTTGCTTTGCCTTATGCACCATTGCGGCAGCACCTTGATGGTCGCTGATGAGCGCCTTCACGCGTTCTTCGCCCAGCAGCGGAATGAGGGACGGATAGAGGTAGCGCTCTTCAAACTCCATGTGCGGACCAGCCGCGTTGTCTAGCGCTTCCACCAATTGGTGGGCGCGGGCGAAGTCGCGGGCATCCACCGCCTTGCGCAAGTCAATAAGCGTCCGCAAGACCAACCGATGGTCGTTGCGGAACTCCGCAAAGAAATCCGCCATCGTGACGCACCTCCTTACAAGGTTTTTGTTGCGCAGCGTTGCTGCACTTCACTTGCTACCGAACACGAACTCCACTTGCACCGTTGCGTTGGGTTTGACCGTCACCTTCTTCCTTTGTTCACCTAACTTCTCGTGCCATGCAGCGACAGTGTAAGTGCCTGCAGGAACGCTTTTGATGACGAAACTGCCGTCGTTGCCTGTAATGGCGAAAAACGGGTGGGGTAAGATGTGCAGGTAACCCGTCATCCACCAGTGGACATCGCAGCGCAACTGGATGCCAATTTCGGGCTTGGTGAACTTGCGCACTTGCTTCATGCCTTTGACAGGTTGGGCGATATTGAAACTTTGCCCCTGCTTGGAGTTGGCGCGGATGTTGTGCAGAAGGGGGTCGCTGTTGCGGAATGCTACTGGCTGACCGACTTGTGCGGCTGCTACATGCGGGACAAACAGGCAACCTATTTGGTCTACTTCCACGGTTTTTGCGGGCGGCTTAAAGGTGCCCTTGACGCCACTTTTAAGGTAAACCAGCACTCCCCTGAGGGTTCCGTTTTTGTTGACGGCAATTTCTTCCACGCGCAGCGGATTGCCTTTGTGCAGAGCGGCGCATTTGGCATCCGCCGCTTTCATCGCTGCCGCAGACACCTCTTTGGGCTTCGGCGGCACCCCTTTAAAAACGACCTTGCCCACAATCGTGCCCGTCTGGGCGGCAGCGGGTGCCAGCAACAGTCCCGACAGCAGCCAACTGACAACGCGCTTCATTGTGGCTGTCCCTCCTTTGACGCGTTTGCTCGGAGGGCGCATCTTTTGACGCGCCGCTTTCTCGTTTTCGGCGGCTCAAGAGAGCCGCCCTCCGATTGCCTCGGATTTGTCGTTTTCAGCGGCTCTCGGAGGGCGCGTCTCTGACGCGCCGCTCTTTTCGGCGGCTCAGGAGAGCCGCCCTCCGATTGCCTCGGATTTGTCGTTTTCAGCGGCTCTCGGAGGGCGCGTCTTTTGACGCGCCGCTTTCTCGTTTTCGGCGGCTCAAGAGAGCCGCCCTCCGATTGCCTCGGATTTGTCGTTTTCAGCGGTTCTCGGAGGGCGCGTCTCTGACGCGCCGCTCTTTTCGGCGGCTCAGGAGAGCCGCCCTCCGAGAAACGGTTTGTTTTTCACGCTGGTTTCTTCAGCCGCCTCGGGAGAGCAGTTCTCCGCTCAATCCCGTTCATTCAACACAGCATCAAAGCGCGACACTGTGCCTTTGACAGCGTTTGCCAAGCGTTCAGCGGCATCTTTACTTTGGACGGCAGCGATGCCAGAAGCCATCGGGCTATGCAATCCTTTGCTGCGGACAAACCACGCTTGCTGTGCGTCCAACCACTTGTCGCTGTCGTAACAGCGCACCCAAACACGATGGACTTGCGCTTTATGGGTAGCATAGTCCTTTAGCAAGCAACCCACATCGTCATACTTGCGAATTTCGCCGTTTTGGAGCGTCAGCGCCGCTGCAAACCGCGGGTCGCTGATAAGCATGCGGCAATGGGCGCAAGGCTCTTCGCCCCATTGCACTTTGGGCGGCGCCTCCAAATCCGCTTTGCACCCTATCGGCAAGAGCAACAAGCCAATGGCAAATTGCCAATACCGCATCAAGCATCACCGCTTTAACGCGAGTCGTCAGGCTCCTTATGGGCGACGCGCAAAGAGCCACAAAGCGATGAGCATCGGCGCGACGACCCAAAGAGCAAGCAACGCTGTCAGGAAAGTCAAAAGCGCTTTGCCAAACACTTCGGTGGCATACATGCCCGTTGCGCCCAAAAGTTCCAAGTTGCCTTGCAAGGCGCGGAGCACTGCGATGCGAAAAACTTGAGCAGGATTGAAAAGCGCCAGCCAAAGGAGCGATTGCGGCGATAAGCGCAACACGATGGCGGTGCCCAACACGCCCAAATCGCTGAGCAGGACGACGGTAAGCCACAAAAACAGCGCCCAACTGACAGCGGTGCTGCTTTTGGGTGCTGCGACAGAGAGCAACATCCCAACGCTTAAATGTGCCCAACCGAGCGAGAGTGTGAAAAGCCATAGGGTCAGGTAACTGCCTAATTGCTCCGCTGTGGCGGAGAAGGCGATGACGAAGGCGCTCAACCCGAAACCGAGCGTCACGGCTGCCGCCAAAGCGCCCGCCAAACCCAACCATTTGCCTAAAAGCAATTCAGCGGGGATAATCGGTTGTGTTAGCAACATTTCCAGTGTCCCTTGCTCCCGTTCTGTGGCAACGCTCAACGCGCCCAACAGCAGCCCCATCAAGGGGACGAGGAGCAAAACGAAGTTGACCAAACTGGCGGTCGTTCGCCCGAACCCCGCGACGCTAAGTGTCCCTGCGCTCAGGAACCCCGATGCGCTCAACGCCAACCCCACAACCGCAAACAGCACCGTGAAGGTAACGAACCAACGGTGGCGCTTGGCATCGTGCAAGCCTTTGTGGGCAATCGTTGCGAGGGTAGCGAACTCAAGTGCCTTCATCTTTGCTCACCTGCCTTGCTGCGCGCAAATTTTTGAAAGACATGGCGGACGATAGGTTGCAACCTCGCGGTAAGATGGGGGCGGGCGACGGACAATGAGCGCTCGTTCATGCCACACCGCTCCCTTCGCCCAACTCAAAGTCTGTGACCGCAATCCCCGCTTGAGCGAGCAGGCACAACGGTTCAACTTTGCGGTCGCAGGGCACAGGGACACAAAGCGCAGAGCCGTTGAGCGACGGTGCGAAACCGTGTTGCCGCAACACAACGGCTGCTGCAGCGCGGTGGGGTTCCGCCACGAACAGTTTCAGCGTCACGCGTGTTTGAAGTGCATCTGCCAATTCCTGCGGTGTCCCGACGGCGACGAGGTTGCCGTTGTCCAGCACCAACACGCGGTCGGCGAGGCGACGCACTTCATCGGCGCGATGGGAGCAA
>BEHT01000032.1 GCA_002898575.1 bacterium HR17 | reverse complement strand
ACTATGATGACATTGTGGTGCGGATGCCGGCGTTGGGGTCGCCTGTTTTGGTGTGACCTCATTTCCCTCATCACCCCTTTTATCGGAGGGCGCGTCTCCCGATGCGCCGATTTGCCACGATGATTTTTGCGGCGGCTCAGGAGAGCCGCCCTCCGAACGACGATCTCTGCGGCACCTCGGAGGGCGCGTCTCCTGACGCGCCGATTTTCCACGCTGATTTTTGCGGCGGCTCAGAGAGCCGCCCTCCGAACGACGAAATTTTCCTGAGCGGCGGTTCGGGAGAACCGCCCTCCGAACGACGATTTTTGCGGCGTCTCGGAGGGCGCATCTCCTGATGCGCCGATTTTGCGGCGGCTCAGGAGAGCCGCCCTCCGAACGGCGATTTTGCGGCGGTTCGGGAGAGCAGACCTCCGAACGCGCAGCCCTCCGGAGAGCAGCCCTCCGAGGCTGAACGGCTGTTCAGGAGAACAGCCCCCCGAAACGACCTATCTTCCCTCGCATGGCTAAGAAGCCATGAAGCAACCTTCGTTCCTCGTCGCCTTCGGGTAAAACTTCTGCGATGGCTTGTGCCACTTGCCAGAAGAGGTCGTTCCCGCTGTATTGGGTTAAGAGGTTTTGCAGTATCCCTTCATCGCCACTTTGCCACGCAAGGACTGCCCGATGCAAGACATCAACGAGCGAAGCGAACCGTTCAGCCTGCATGAACTTTTTATCGCTTTTGCGTTCGTTTGGACCGATGACCCAAACATCGCCGCCTTTCACCTTGACCAAGCCATCGCCTCTGGCGACATCGTGCAAATCAACGCCTTCAGCCCTTGCGACCCGCAGGGCAGCATCAAAAGGCACTTTGGTTCTCCCGCCGCCGAATGTCCATCGCCAGACAAGGTAGAGCCGAGTTAATGGGTCAAGTCCGCCGACGGTGTAAGCGTCGCCACCGACTTTTTCCAGCACACGCTTAAGTGCATATTGGGCGACGATTTTGCGAGCCTCCTCAAGCAACTCTCGGACGCTGACTTCGGTGCCGTCTTGCTTGACAACTTTTTTGTATCGTCCGAAGACAGCGACGGCTGGACCGATAGAACTTTGCCAAAAATCGGCGCCGCTTATGCCTGCGTCCCAGAACCGCTCCAACGACTTCGGGATTGCGTCCTGCATTTCGTTGATGACCTTGCGATATTCGCCAACTTCCTGCCCCAATCGTTTGCGACAAACCATGTAAACCGATGAAGCCAACGCTGCTGTTCCTCGAGCAAGCAACCGCGTCTCCATTTCCGTGTGGATAGGGAGCGATGCTGTCAGGTAAAGGTCAGCGTCTAGCAATGCCTTGATAGCACTTTCCCACGCCTCAACGCTCGTGTGAGCAAACACGATCACCGCAATGCCGTCGTCTTTCAGAACACGGTAAATCTCACGGAAAGCCTGGGTGAGCATTTGTTCAAAAAACGCTTTTGCCTTTTCTTTGCCACCATGGCGGTTGGGATCTTGCACGATTTCTTCGCTTTTAGGCGTTAATGGCGTGGCAAAGAGTTCGGGGTAGAGATCGCCGACGACTCGCTTGAGCCAAACATAAAAGAAGTCCGACAACGCTGAGTAGTTCACATTGTCACACCATGGCGGGTCGGTGATGACGGCGTCAAAGAAGTTGTCTGGGTAGGGAAGTTTGGTGGCGGAGCCTTGCAAAACCTTAACCATCGTGCTTTAACTCCTTCCTGTAGATTTCCTGAATCCTCGGCTTGAGGGCTGGGAGTTCTGCCCTGATTACCTTCCAGACGATTTCGTAATCTACCGCCCAGTAGCCATGAGTGAGCCGGTCGCGCATGCGTGCCATGCTGCTCCAGGGGACATCGGGGTATCGCCGCCTCACTGCCGACGGGATGTTTTTAGCGGCTTCGCCGATGATCTCTAATTTTCGCACTACGGCGCTGGCGCGCATGTCGTCTTGGACGAACTCATCAAAAGATGTCTCGCCTGTAAACTGCTCTATTTTCTCCATTGCCTCCAGAATGTCCTTCAGAAACAGGGTGTATGTGCGCTTCATATCATAACCACCTCGCTAAGGATGCGTTCCCGAAGTTCTTCGCGGATGGAAGCCCTACGCACCAAGTCCACCCGAACGCCCAGCAATCGGGATAGGTAGTTCTCCAGTTCTATGAATTTGAGCAACCCCGGCACAACTTCAAATTCCACTAAGATGTCCACATCGCTGCGCTTGTGTTGCTCGCCTCGCACATAAGAGCCGAAAAGACCGATCTCACGGACACCATATTTCTCCCGCAATTCCTCTTTGTGTTCCCGCAAGATACGCTCAATCTCCTCGCGCCGCTTCACCTTCATAGTTCCGCCTCCTTTACTGGCGGGATGCGGGTGAGGTGGGTAAGGACATCGTTCGTGTCTCTAAACAGTTCGTCCCAACTTCTGGAGGCGCCACCAAATGGATTCGGTTCTGAAAAATCCCAAACCATAGGTAATGCTTGGCGAGAGAAGACATCCGCTATCTTTTCACCTGCAGGTTGCCATCGGCATAGGCTGTTGTATGAGGCCGCGAGGCGATTAAATGTGAGTGCCAAATAAGTCACCACTGCTTTAGCAAATTCTGGCTCAGCGCCTTGGGCGAGCATTTCCTTGTGGGCGCGGCGCACGGCATCGGCAAAGGTAATCAGCGCCAACTTCTGACGAGCGTTAAAGGCGTCACCCCAGCGGGGCATACCATACATCGGCAAACGGTCTACTTCATGGCACGGTGTCGGAATCAACTCATCCGGCACGGGGTCAATGCCCCATTCAGCCCAGAGTTGCTGGCGTTTCGTTTCCAGCGCTGCCTCAGCGGCGCGGTAGGCTTGAAGGTCGCGGCTGGTGGGCAAGCGGTAGGTTTTGCCAGAGCGCTGAGGATGGTGCAACACCACTGCCATCATGCGTTGCCCAGATTTGCCTTCACGGAAAAGTCGTCGCGTCGTGTCGTCATCAATTGTTCCGCCACAGACGGGGCAGGTGACGACCGCTCCTTTGACCGTTCCGACGGAGGGGTCAAAGTCAATTTGATTGCCTTGCACGATGGTAGCATCCACGCGTTTGGCGGTTTTATCGGCAGTCAACTTCAAAGCAATTGCGCGGTTGTCTTTTTTTGCCAGCCAAGTTTGCCTCATCAATGGGATTTCAGCGCCGCAGTTTGGGTCTTGGCAAGGCAATGTGCGAGCCCAGAGGTATCCGACAGGGATTGAGCCGTCGGGGTCTTTGGGATAAAACTTGTCAAGTTCCTTTTTCGCCTCGTTCAGCACCCAATCGCCCCACTGCTTGACAGCGTCCAACAAAATTCGCCCGAACTTTTGAGGATACTCCAAGATGGCTTTCAAAATCAAGACGGCGACTGGGTTGTAGTCCAGAGCGTAAGTTGCGCAACCGAGCCGGAGGGCTTCCAGCGGGATGCTCCCTCCGCCTGCAAAACAGTCCAACACCTTTGGCGGTTCAGGGTAGATTTGGCGGATGAGGGCGCGAGCCTGCTGAATGCAACGGTTGTCCCCGTCTTTGACCGCTTCCCAAGGGGCGATGTGGGCGATTAAATCCCGCAACGCAGTCACGCGGAGGTTTCTCAATTTGGAGTTTGTTGCCGAGCGCCTGCGAGCCTGATTGTCCGCGTTGTCGGGGGCGGGCATCAAGGCGGCGAAAATGGTTGTGCGGGACGCCGCCAAAGGTCGTCTCGCCCACCAGATATGCAGGGTTGAGATGTGACCGTGACGGATGTTTTTCTCCCGCCTTGACTCCGCGCTCACCTCTTCCAACGGGAACGCCCCTTCAACCTCAATGAGCCGTTTTGGCATCGTTGCGTCAACCTCCTCGCTCACTTGACTTCAGTTGGGTGGTAGTCTACCCTTACGAGTTAATCGGCAATTTGCGCCGCTGCCTTCCAACGGTCAAAGACATATTGCACGATTTGCGCTTGCGGTTCAAGTCTGTCAGCGGGATTGTTGATTAGCCACAATGTCGGCTCAGTGGCGGCGTTCTCCACGACATAGAGCCAATAAGACTCGCCCAGTTGCTTGGCTTTCAGCCACTCGTGTTCCGTGAGCGCTATGCTGCCGCTTCGCGCCCGCGTTTTGACTTCAATGTAGCGGACGGTTCCGTCGGGTGCTGTTGACCTGATGTCGTAGCCCAACCGTTGCAAAGAGACATCAACAGGGGAACGACCGTGCTTTCGCTCATGATTCATGGCGACCTGCAGCCCTACGACTTCAAGTTCAGGGGTTTCAGCCATCACATCGGCGGTGTGTTCGTCAACTGGCATGGGCATGACGCGGAAGACGGTCAACACCGAGAACCGACCGATGCTCAAGGTCGTTTCGGTTACCAAACTTTCCTGCAGCGCTTTCAGTTGATCTTGCAATCTGTCAAGTTCCCTTTTCTCGTTCCGAAGGGTGAGTTCAACATTTTCGCCACGCGTTCGCCTGAACTCCAAATCGGCGATTTTGGCTTCCTGCTCGTTGATCAAGTGCCGCAATCTGGGCAGGGCGTATTTTTGCCTCACTTCGGCGAACTTTTCCCTGTCGGATTTCAGTTCAGATAGGTAAGCGTGCATTTCGGGCAGCAAGGCTAAGATGATCGGTGCGGGAACTTCCGAAGGGTCTTCAGCCGTCGGTTGTTCAGGTCGGTAATTCTCCGGCGGTGCAGGGTGCAAATCCCAGATGACTGCGGGGTTGACGACGATCGGTTTACCTTCTTTCGGTTGGTAGACGGCGAACAGTCTTTTCCCGACCACTTCTTGGCGTCCGTCAACGATTTCGCCTTCAAGCGCCCAAAGCCAACCGTCCCAGCGTCTGGTCGGGTCGTAAAAACACGCCCCGCCTCTCAAGTCCTCATCGCCCAACGCCATGAGTTTCTCAACGACCGCTTCAAGCAAGGGGTGTCCTGGTGCGATGAATTCGACATCGTCGCGGGCAAGTTCTTTGCGGAAGGTGAACTTTCGGTAAGTCGTGTGAACTTCGCCGAACCTGTTTTTGAACTCTGTTGACACATCGCGGATTTCAGCGGGCACCCAATCAATTTGGAAAATCCTGTCGCCCCTTCGCTTGACATTCACTTTAAGTTTCTCGCAGGCGCGCAGGAAGAAGCGCTCAATGTATTCGGGGATGAGGCGGTTCTCTTTTGCCCTTTCCGATTCGCCCAACACCCAAGCCAGGTTGATGTGCCTTTGAGCGAGCATTTCGAGGGAAATTTCCTGCACCTTCCGAATCAACTCGTCGTTCGGCTTTCTCTGAATTTGGGCGACGATGTCGTCAAGGGTTATCGGATGGGCGATGGCTTGGACGACGAGGTCTTCAAGGCTTTTCCCGTCAAGCAAGTAGTCAACGATGTCGCCCAGGACATCAAAAACGCGGTCGCTGCCCAAGGCTTTGCGGATTTGCTGGAGTTTCTGGTCAAGGGTTTTCAAAATTCGCCCTTCAATTGTGTTTGCGGCGACCAAGTTGTAGACGCTGACGGCGTGCCTTTGCCCGTATCGGTGAATGCGCCCGATGCGTTGTTCAAGTCGGTTGGGGTTCCAAGGGATGTCGTAGTTGACCATGAGCCAACAAAACTGAAGGTTGATGCCTTCACCGCCCGCCTCCGTTGAAACCATGACTTGCGCCCTGTTGCGGAACTCGTTCTCTGCAGCCAACCGCTGTTCCATGCTCATGCCCCCGTGCAAGGTCGTGACAGAGAGCCCCCAACTTTTCAATTGCGCTGCGAGGTATTCCATCGTTTCACGGGATTCGGTGAAAATGAGCAGTTTGACGCCTTTCCCCCTCACATCCTCGGATTCCAGCACTTTCCTCAACTCGGCAAGTTTCGTCTCTTCACCCGACTCAACGACTTTTTCCGCCAGACCGATTAACCGTTCCAACTCAGCGATTTCGTCCTTCAACTGGGCAATTGAGCCGGCTGTGCTCAGGGACTCCACGAACTCGTTTTCCTTTTGCCAGCGTTCCTCTTCGGGAGCGTCTTCAAGGTCATCTCTCAGTTCACCTTCGTCAACAAAGGCTGCCTCTTGCTGTCGTTTCAAGAAACTTTCCCACAAGCGTAACGATTCCTGCAACCTTTGGTGTCTCCGTCGCAAAGTTGAGAGGAGGGCGTGGACGCTTGACGCCATTCTCCTTTGGAGGATTAGCATCGCGAAGCCGACGCCGTGCTTCTTTTCAGCCACCGCTTCTCGGTAGTGTCTGCGGACATATTGGGTGACGGCATCGTAAAGTTCTTTTTCGGCGTCCGACATTTGGTAAAGCACGGTCGTCACTTCTCTCGGCGGGAACAGCGGTGTGTTGTCGTAGTTTCTCAGGTCTTCTTTCATCCTGCGTAGAAAGATCAGGTGGGTTGAGTTTTGGCGCGAGAGTTCACCAATTGAGTTGACGGTTGGGAACATGCCAGGCTCAAGCAAATTCAACAGCAGTCGGAAGTTCTCCGGGTCGCCTTTGTGCGGTGTTGCTGTCAAGAAAAGCATGAAATGGGTTCGTGGCGAAAGGACTTCCCCCAACTTGTATCTGTCCGTCCGCTTCGTTTGGCTGCCGTATTTGTAAGCGGCGAACTTGTGGGCTTCGTCAACGATGACCAAATCCCAACGGGCATCTTTGAGGGACTCCAAGACATCCCGTTGTTTTGCGAAATCCATAGATGTGATGACCTGATTGAACTCCTGCCAGGCGTTGTGCCCAAGTAAACTGTTGAGGACACCTCGGTCAACAACGACGAACGCCTCGTTGAACCGCTCCTGCATCTCCCGACGCCACTGTTCACGCAAGTGACCTGGGACGACGATAAGCGTCCTTTGCACGAGCCCACGATACTTGAGTTCTTTCATCACCAGTCCAGCCATGATGGTTTTGCCAGCGCCAGGGTCATCCGCCAAAAGGAATCGGACGCGCGGGTTGCGCAGGATGGCGCGGTAAACGGCTTCAATTTGGTGAGGTAACGGGTCAATTTGGGATACGGTGACGGCGAGCAGCGGGTCAAAGAGATATGCCGAGCGCACCCGATAGCCCTCCAACGCCAAGAAGGCGCGTTCGGGATCTCCGCGCCCGTTGCGGGGCGGAGCGGGGCGCACCTGCGCCCATTCGTCAGAGGACAAAAAACGCTCCCACACGCGATGGGAGCGCAGCCCTTCCACCTTTACCCACACCCATGTGTCTACCGCTTGCACGCTTAGCACCCGCACTGGTTCCTGCCAAAACGGTCCGTGCACCAGTTGTCCTGGTTGCGCCGATACCATGCGGAGCGTTCACCTCTGCGTTAGTTGGGTGATAGAGGCATCCTTCAAAGCGTGCTCCTAATGGTGGCACAGTAACCCCCGACCGGTCGGTGTTACTCACGGGCGAAAAAGAGGAGCGGCGCGGCGTCGGTGTCCGCACCGCTCCGAACGACCTGCCCCCTCCCGCACCCCTTACCAGCGGGCTGAGGGGAAGGCAAACAAAGGGTGGGTGACGCTGCCTCGCACCGACGCGAAACCGCCGACGGCGGTCGTCGCACCGTCCAGCAAGGAGTGTTCATCCAGCCCCACGCGACCGCTTTGGCGGCGGCGTGCCCCGACGCTTCAAAGACTTGAGAGTGGGGCGCTGCCGCTGTCTCAAAAGTCATGTGTCCATGTCCACTTAACTGCTTTCCCACCCTCCTCTGGGCGGCAGCGACTTCAAGTTGCGCCAACCGTTTAGCCGGTTGCGGCACTTTGCCGATGCCCCCTTTGCACGGGATGCGTGCCCTTGCCCATTGTCCATTACGCGCCGACGCGGTTTTCTTTTTCAGTGACGGCGACGCGGGCGGCGACAGCGCCACTTAGGGCGACGGCGGCGCAGGAAGGTCAACCATTTGACCGTGACGATAACCCCTTCGGCGGGGTTGACCACGACGCACAAGCCGTGGAGCCGGTCGGAAAACCGCTCGTAAGGGGTGTTTTTCAGCGCGCGGTCAGTGACGATGTAACAGACACAGCCGTGACGGCATTTTTCCCAACCCCATTGCAAGGCGACAGAGACCATCCACGCCTGAACCGCCCGCTGGTGCATCCGCTGGCGGGCGTGGTCGGTCACCGCCCACCCATCTATCACTGAGGCGGTGAGAGCCGACATGGTCACCCTTTGTCACCTCCGCCGGTTGGGTTTTCGCCAGTAGGGGATTACGCAGCGAGGGAGTGCAATTTTTCAACGCCCGATGCACCCGCACGCGTTAACGCGAACCCGCTTAAGCGCAGATTTTTAGCGCTTTGGAGAGCCGCCCTCCGATGCGCCGATTTGCGGCGGCTCAGAGAGCCGCCCTCCGAACGACGATTTTTGCGACATCTCGGAGGGCGCGTCTCCTGACGCGCCGAAGTTTTTCTTTGCGGCTGCTCGGGAGAGCAGCCCTCCGAACGACGAAATTTTCCTGAGCGGCGGCTCAGAGAGCCGCCCTCCGAACGACGATTTTTGCGACATCTCGGAGGGCGCGTCTCCTGACGCGCCGAAGTTTTTCTTTGCGGCTGCTCGGGAGAGCAGCCCTCCGAACGACGAAATTTTCCTGAGCGGCGGCTCAGAGAGCCGCCCTCCGACCCAACTCTGTTGCTCGACACGGCAATGTGTGGGCACAAAGGCATTTTGCGTTACGGGCGCTTAGTTCGTGGACTTTTGTGCCGATATCTCTCAAAAGCGTGTTAGAGTTTCTTGGCAGTGTTCAGTCGCATGAAACGATTGCGGCAGGAGGGCAAAGGTGAAGTGATGGCTTGCCCGCACGGTTCGCGCTATCGGAACGCCAGCGAGGCTGACTTGCTGGAGTGGTTTTACGCGTGCGACAACACAGCATTTGAGGAGTTGTTTGAGTGTCGTTGGCGACCGTGGCTGACCCGTTGGGTGGCTATGAATTGCGAGGACAAAGAAGATGTCCAAGACATCGTGCAGGAGGTTGCCTTGAAAGTCGTGCAGACAAAGCATCGCCCGTCCACGCGGTATAACCCGCAGCGGGGGCAACCGAGGTTGTGGTTGCTGGCTATCGCCAAGCACGAAATCGTCAACCTGCTGCGGCGGAAGGGTAAGCCTTTGATCGGCGATTTTCTGGAGCAATTTACCGAAGAGGGCGGGGAAGTAGAAATTCCTGATCCGATGGAGTTGATGGAACAGATGGCGGGAATTAGCGATGCAGCGGCGGAGGAACTACGGGCGCTCGTCCGCACCGCGGTCAGAAAATTAGAGGAACCGTCGCGCACCATCGTGCGCCTCCACTTTTGGGACGGATACACTTTGCAAGAAATCGGTGCACAGTTCAATATGTCCCTCGCGACAGTCCATCGTCGCTTGGCGCACGACTTGAAGCACCTGCGGGAACTGCTCGCCGATTAAAAAGGGACACGCTTTTGAGCGTAGACAAGCGATAGGCGCTCTAACCTGGCGGTAGGGGCGTTTGAAGTCGTCCCCAGAGGTGACGAACGATGCTGCGTGAGAGCGATGAGCGGTTGGCAGCGTGGCGCCAACTGTTACAGGCGGCGAAGCCGTCTGAGGGGCGATGGCAGCCGCCGTCCCCTTTTTTGCATGTCCTCCCTCAGGAACCGCCTCCGCCTTTGCGAGACTGTCTTGAGGGCGCCGTTGCGACATTGCCGCCGACGGAACGGGCGGTCACCTTTCTGCGCTTCGCCAACGGGCTCACGCCCGACGAACTCGCCGTTTTGCTGGACACGACACCGCTGCTCATCGCGGTTATTGAACAAGGGGCGATAGAGCGGTTGGCGGACGCTTTGCAGGTTGAGCCAGCCGCAGCGGCGGCGTTCTTGGCATGGTGGGGAACACAGCAGACACCCCCAGCGGCAACGCCTTTACGCTCTCCCGCCTGCCCTTCTTTGAACCGTCTTTATGAGGCGTTGTTACGATGGGGCTGGACAGACGAGGAGCGCCGCCATGTGGCAGATTGTCCCTCGTGTCATGCTGCCCTTGCGAAAGCCCGAAGCACCCTTTGGCATCCGTCTGTTGACCTTCTGTGGCGGCATGTGACGGACAGCCCTCTCACAGAAGAGGACCGCCAAGACATCGCATTTCATTTGCAAACGGACCGTTGTCGCCGATGCACCTTGTTGGTGACTTGGGTGTTGCGTCCGTTGGCGCAACTGTGGGGGGCGGTCCCGACGGCTGTCGCCATCACGCCCCATCCCGTCGCTCTGTCGGCGACGGGCTTTGCCAGTTACCAACCACGACACACCGCCCCAGTCGCCGATGCCTATCACCTGAGAGAGGCAAAGAGCGCGATCGCTGCGGTTCAGGTGCAAGAAGGCAACTTCACCGCCCGCTTGCAATGGAGAGCGGACGGCTGGGTCGCCTCGGCAGAAGCGCGGGGCGTCCCCGCAGAGACGGTCGTGCGGTTCCTTTGGGTTGCAGCGGACGGCTGCCGGCAAGTGCAACGCGACGCCCCTTTGGTGCCGGCTTACGGTGATTGGTGCGTTGCAGAAACGGTTTTGGCTACCGATAAGGACGACTTAGGGGAGGGCTTTTTCGTCGCTTTCCTTTTGCCCTCAAAGGCAGAACGGTAGGGCTTTGAACGCCGCTGCCTAACCGCGACCGTCCCGATTCAGCGGGCGTATTCAACGGCGCGAACTTCACGGATGACCGTGACTTTGATTTGCCCTGGAAACTGCGTCTCGCGCTGAATGGCTTGGGCGATGTCACGGGCGAGTTTGGCGGCACCGATATCGTCCACGCTCTCCGGCTGCACAATGACCCGCACTTCCCGTCCGGCTTGAATGACGAAGGCTTTGTCCACGCCGGGAAAGGACTTAGCGATGCGTTCCAGTTGTTCCAAGCGGCGGATGTAGGCTTCAAAGCTTTCGCGGCGGGCGCCAGGGCGGGACGCCGAGAGGGCGTCGGCGACGGCGACCAAGACGGCTTCTACCGTTTGAGGTGGGATGTCGCCATGGTGGGCGGCGACGGCGTGGATGACTTCCTCGCTCTCGCCGTAGCGGCGCAGCAAATCCACGCCGATTTCCACATGGCTGCCCTCTATTTGATGGTCTACCGCTTTGCCGATGTCGTGGAGCAACGCCGCCCGCGCTGCGACTTTGGCGTTAACTTTGAGTTCCTCGGCTAACATGCGTGCCAGATGCGCCACTTCCACCGAATGGTCAAGGACATTTTGCCCGTAACTGGTGCGGAACTTCAGCCGTCCCAACAGTTTCAACAACCCTTCAGGCAGGTTGTCCACGCCAGCGGCTCGGGCGGCTTCAACGCCGGCTTGCAAGATGCGGTGTTCCATTTCTTGGCGGGCTTTCTCCACGACCTCTTCAATGCGTGCGGGATGGATGCGTCCATCCGCGATGAGCATTTCCAACGCCATGCGGGCGGTCTCGCGGCGGATGGGGTCAAAACAGGAAATGACGACGGCTTCAGGCGTGTCGTCCACGATAAGGTCAACGCCGGTCAGCAATTCAAAGGCGCGGATGTTGCGCCCTTCCCGCCCGATGATTCGCCCTTTCATATCCTCGCTGGGCAACGGCACCGTGGCGACGGTGAGTTCGGACGCCACCTCCACGGCGCACCGTTGCATCGCCGTCGCCAGCACCTTTTTGGCGATGGCTTCCGATTCCTGTTTGATGCGCTCTTCGGCTTCGTAGATGCGGCGGGCGATTTCACCCTGCAATTCCTCTTCCACACGTGCTAGGATGATTTGGCGGGCTTGGTCTGGCGTCAGGGCGGCGATGCGTTCCAACTCCGCTTGGGCTTGGCGGTGCCATGCTTCTATTTCGTCGCGGAGGGCGTTTAACCGCCGCTCCTCTTGCTGGAGGGCTTGCTCACGCCGTTCCAACTGGCTGAGGCGACGGTCCAGCTGCTCCTCGCGTTGTAAGAGGCGGCGTTCCCAGCGGTGCAGTTCATCTCGGCGCTCCCGATACTCCGCTTCAAGGCGGTCGCGCTCGCGCTGCAACTCTTCCCGCAGGCGCAAATCCGCTTCACGCAATTTGGCTTCGGCTTCCCGCAGCTTACGGTCGGCTTCACGCAGGCGCGCTTCCGCTTCATCGCGGATTTGGTTGACTTTGCGCCGCTCTTCTTCAACTTGGGTCCAAAGGCGCTGCTGCTGCGGAATCAGCAGAAACTTCCATCCTGCAGCGATAGCGAGAACAGCGATGAGGAAAGCCAGGGCAACGCTCAAGAGCCATTCCATTCCCATCACCCCGTAGCCGCGCCGCCCTGACCTGTCGGGGATAGGCGTTTCACAGTTCCTCGTCGGGTGTCGTTTGGCAGGACCGCAAAGCATCCCGCACTGCATCCCAAGCGAACCCTTTCTGCACGGCGGCACGCGCCGCGCGGGCGAGGTCGCGAGGCGTCGGAGGCGTTGACGGGAGGCGGCGGCGCAAGTAGCGTTCTGCCATCGCCCGCTCTATTTCGTCGGTCCAAACCGCCAACGCGCGCTCCACGAGGTCATCGGGGATCCCTAACGCGCGCAGTTTGTAACGCACTTCCCAGCGAGAGTGCGGTTTGCGGTCTGCCAGAGCGCTTTGGACGACCGCCTCGGCGAGGGCGGCATCGTCCACTAAACCCACCTCACGGAACCGAGCGACAACTTGGTGGGCACTGTCGGCGTCCCAACCTTTCTGCTGCAAACGCGCCAACAGTTCTCGTTCCGATCGCGCTCGGTAGCGCAAGAGGCGCAGCGCCGCGTTTTTGGCGTCCTCTATACTGCCTGTTTGCTGCGGTCCCTTTGTTGCCCGTTTGCTTTTGCGACGGTGTTGCATCGTTGCCATCCCCAAATGTGGACAGGTCAGCGACGGCACCGGTCTGTTTAAGTGGTCGTTTCACCGTTACGCGTCAACGATGGCAGTCCCGCCTTTTGACGGATGGCGCGGTCCAGTTCTGCCACCAAGTCGGGATGGCTTTCCAAGAAGGCTTTGGCTTGTTCGCGTCCTTGTCCGAGGCGTTCATCGCCGTAAAGGAACCAACTGCCCGACTTGGTGATGAGCCCGACTTTGATTCCGGCTTCCAGTAAACTCGTCGCCCACGAAATGCCCTTCCCAAAGTAGATGTCTACGGTCGCGTCGCGGAAGGGTGGGGCGAGTTTGTTTTTGACGACCTTGATCTCCACCCGGTGTCCAATCGTTTCGCCGCCGATTTTAATCGTTTCGCCGCGGCTGAGTCGCAGTCGTACCGAGGCGTAAAACTTCAACGCCAAACCACCCGGCGTCGTCTCGGGGTTGCCATACATCACGCCAATTTTCTGCCGCACCTGGTTGATAAAGACGGCAGCGGTGCGGGATTTCTGGATGGATCCGACCAGTTTCCGCAGCGCTTGGGACATCAGGCGGGCTTGTAAGCCGACATGCGCTTCGCCCATTTCGCCTTCCAACTCGGCTTTCGGCACCAAAGCGGCGACGCTGTCCACCACGACGATGTCCACAGCGCCGCTGCGCACCATCGTGTCGGCGATTTCCAACGCTTGCTCGCCGGTGTCCGGTTGCGCCAACAGCAAGCGGTCTAAGTCTACGCCGACATTTTTGGCGTATTCTGGGTCAAGGGCGTGCTCAGTGTCAATGTAAACGGCGACACCGCCCAACTTTTGGGCTTCGGCGATGATGTGGTAGGCTAAAGTCGTCTTGCCTGACCCTTCCTGCCCGAAGATCTCCGTCACCCGCCCGCGCGGGATACCCCCGATGCCGAGGGCGATGTCCAGTTCAATGGCGCCCGTCGGGATGACATCCACCTGCAAGCGGGCAGGCGCTTCCGTGAGGCGCATGATAGACCCCTTGCCGTGCCGCTTTTCTATCTGGTTGATAGCGGCTTCCAGCAAACGCCACCGCTCGTTGCCTTTGACGGAGAGCGTCGTTCCGCCCCTTTGTTCCTGCTCGTCGTCAGCAAAGTCGTCGTGCTCGCCAACAGTCTTGGGAAAAACCGTTTTGCGCGCCATCGGTGTGCTCACCTTCCTTGTCGTTTGCCGACAGCGGTTCAATTTTGCCAGCCGTCAAGAAAAAAAGCAAGAACGAAAAAAGCGATGGGTGTCTGGACACCAGACACCCATCGCTTTTACCCGCCGGGAAGGCACATTACCTTGTGGCGGTTGTTCAGTTACTGCTCAATTCCTCGGCGTGCCCGACGCCTGCAGACGCCAAGGCACTTTCACCGACGCGGATTACGATTTCGCCTGTCGTCGGGTCGCAATCAACGACGACCGTGTCGCCCTCGTGCACATCGCCTGCCAAGATGCGTTCCGAGAGCGGGTCGGTCACATAGCTTTGCAGGACACGCCGCAGGGGGCGGGCACCGTAGTATTTATCGTAGCCCAAATCCGCCAACCGTTCGCGGGCAGGTTCGGTGAGCACCAGCCGCACGCCCTTCTGGGCCAGTTCGTCCACAACGGGGCGCAGTTCCACATCCACGATTTGCAAGACATGCTCGCGCTGCAACGGGCGGAAGACGATGACCTCGTCCACGCGGTTGCGGAACTCAGCGCTGAAGCGTTCCTCGTAGAGTTTGCGCATCCGCTTTTCCATTTCAACGAAGACCTTGCGCTCCAACAGGTCGTCGGTTTCGGGCTTAAAGCCCAAGCGGGATTCAGTCAGTTCGTGTTGGAAGCCGCGATAGCCGATGTTGCTGGTCATGATGATGATGGTGTTGCGGAAGTCGACGGTGCGCCCTTGGGCGTCGGTCAGCCGTCCTTCGTCCATGATTTGCAGCAGGATGTTGGTGACTTGCGGGTGGGCGCGGTCAAACTCGTCCAGCAGCACGACGCAGAAGGGGCGTCGCCGCACGGCTTCCGTCAACTGCCCACCCTCTTCGTAGCCGACATAGCCAGGCGGGGCACCGACCAAGCGGGAGATCGTGTGGGGTTCAGTGTATTCGCTCATGTCAATGCGCACCAACGCGTCCTCGGTGCCGAACAGGAACTCAGCCAGCGCGCGAGCCAGCAAAGTTTTGCCCACACCGGTGGGTCCGAGGAAAACGAACGCGCCGGTCGGACGGCGCGGGTCTTTCAGCCCGGCGCGGGCGCGACGGATGGCACGCGAAATGGCGCTGATGGCTTCGTCTTGACCGACAACGCGGCGGCGCAAGAATTCCTCCATCTGCAGCAACCGGCGCGTTTCGTCTTCGGTCAGGCGCGATACGGGCACGCCCGTCCACTCGGCAACGACCAACGCCACATCTTCCTCGCTCACCGTAGGCACATCTTCCAGCGAGCGCTCACGCCATTCCTGTTGCAACCGCTCCAGTTGCTCTTGCAGCATTTGAGCGCGTTGGCGGAGCGTGTTTGCCCGTTCGTAGTCATACTCTTGGATGGCACGCTCTTTCTCGGTGCGCACCCGCTCCAACTCTTGGGACAGTTCGCGGATCTCTTTGGGCGGCGACGAATGGCGCAACTTCACCCGCGCGCAGGCTTCGTCCAAGACATCTATGGCTTTGTCCGGCAACCTGCGGTCGGTGATGTAACGCTGCGCCAAGCGGGACGCGACGATTAACGCACGGTCGTCCACGCGCACCCGATGGAAATCTTCGTAGGTGGTGCGCAACCCCCGCAGGATTTCCACCGTCTGCTCTAAGGTCGGCTCGGAGACATAGACCGGCTGGAAACGGCGCTCCAACGCGGAATGCTTTTCTATGTAGCGACGATACTCTTCCAGCGTCGTGGCGCCGATGCAGCGCAGTTCGCCCCGCGCCAGCGCAGGCTTGAGGATGTTGGAGGCGTCAATGGCGCCTTCCGCTGCGCCGGCGCCGACGATGGTGTGCAACTCGTCGATGAAGACGATGATTTGCCCTTGCGACTGGCGGATTTCGTTCATAATGCGCTTCATGCGCTCTTCAAACTCGCCCCGATACTTGGTGCCGGCGACGATCGCCGCTAAATCCAGTGCGACCAAGCGTTTGTCCTGCAAGATGTCCGGGACCTCGCGGTTGACGATGCGTTGGGCTAACCCTTCCACGATGGCGGTTTTGCCGACACCCGCATCGCCGACCAGCACGGGGTTATTTTTCGTGCGCCGGCAAAGGATTTGGATGACGCGTTCAATTTCTGCGTCACGCCCGATGACGGGATCCAACTTGCCTTCAATCGCCAGTTGGGTCAAGTCGCGGCTGAAAGCGTCCAGCGCCGGCGTGTTCGTGCGTTTGCGCACATGGGGCGTCACACCCATGTCCTCGGCTTTCAAATCGTAAAGGCGCCGACGGACATCTTCAAAGCGGACATTGTATTTGGCGAGGATTTTCGCCGCCAGACCCTGCTTTTCGCGCAGCAAGCCCAACAGCAGGTGAGCCGTGTCTATGTGGCTGTCGTTCATGGAGCGCGCTTCATCAGCCGCTCGGATCAACACTTGCTTGGCGGGTGAGGTCAGCGTCGGTGAACCGACCGGAGCGTGGGACGGAGCGGACGCCCGTAACTGGCTTTCCAACTCGGCTTTCATGCGGGGCACATCTACCCCCAACCGCTCCAAGATTTGAACAGCGAGGGTGTCCTCTTCCTCCAGCAACCCCAGCAGGATGTGCTCCGACGAAATGTAGGGCGAGCGCAAGCGAATTGCCCAATCTTCAGCGTGCAACATCACCTTGCGCGCCCGTTCGGTGTAACGCTCCCAGAGCATCGTTAGGTCGCTCCTTTGTTCGTGTCCGCGTTCAGCGGACACTGGGTTGATGGCTTTACCACCGCCGCCACCAACAACCGCCATAAAGTTTGACATGGCACCGCCGAAAAAGAAAGGCGTCACTCACTCTATCGGCACGCCCGTTTGACGGGTGTATGCCCGAAACTTTTGGATGAGCGTTTGGGTTATCGGTCCGGGCACACCGTCCCCGATAGGGCGTCCGTCCAATTTGACGACCGGCACGATCTCTGCGCCCGTGCCTGTCAAAAAACATTCGTCGGCAGTGTAAACATCGTGCAAGGTCAACACGCTTTCGCGCACGGCAATCCCCGCATCGCGCGCCAACGCCATGACGACTTGACGGGTAATGCCGTTCAAAATGCCCATGTAAGCCGGCGGCGTGAACAGTTCGCCCCGCTTGACGATGAAGATGTTTTCGCCCGTCCCTTCCGCCACATAACCGTCCACGGTCAGCATCAAGGCTTCGGGTTTGCCCGCGTTGATGGCTTCAATCTTGGCGAGGATGTTGTTCAGGTAGTTGAGGGATTTGATGTTGGGGTTGAGCGCCTGCGGGACATTGCGCCTCACCGACACGGTAACCATTTCAATGCCCTGCCGATACAACTCGTCGGGAAACAACTCAATGTGGTCGGTGATGATGATGACATTCGGTTGGCTGCACTTGCGCGGGTCTAAGCCCAAGTCGCCGACACCCCGCGTAACGACGACGCGGATGTAGGCGTCGCTCAGTCGGTTTGCCCGCAGGGTTTGCAAGATGGCGTCCTGAAGTTGCCGTTTCGTCAAGGGGACGGTCAGCCAGATGGCTTTGGCGCTCTCGTAAAGGCGGTCAAGGTGCTCGCCCAACATGAAGACCCGCCCGTCGTAAGCGCGAATGCCTTCAAACACCCCGTCGCCGTAAAGCAAACCGTGATCGTAAACAGAAACTTTCGCCTGCGATTTCGGCACCAGTTCGCCGTTCAGCCAGACCAACAACTCGTTGCCGCCCGTCTCCATCGTGCGTGGCAGCCTCCTTACGCGTAGCGCTGTGGTCTCGCCAATTTTGCCACAACAGTGCCGGTAGTTTCGCCGGTGCGGCTGCTGCGTTTCAAAGGTGCAACAGTTGGGCGGTCGCGTAAATGTGCGCTGCGCCGACGCACGGCGACGGAGACGGCGATGTGCGCCAATCGTCCAAGCGTTTCTGCAGCACAAATGCCCGCTCCATCAACGCGGGCAGATGCTCGTGGTCGCCCACTTTGATGAGGTCTTGCATCTGAGCGTGCAACAAAGTCAACTCCGCTTGCAAGTCACGCATCTCCTGCGGGGCGGCAGCGTCCAACTGTGCGTAGGCGCAGGCTGCTTCCAACAACTGCCGTGCGGCGGTCAACAGCGGTCGGGACGGCGCGTGCGCCGCTTTTTTGATCGCTGCAAGCAACGCCTCTTCGCTGATTTCAAGGCGATACTGCTGCTCGTAGCGGTGCTTGTGCGCTCGCAGCCATTCCAACGCCTCGCGGGCGGTGGGCTCGCCGATGCGTATCGGGCAAAAGAGAGCGGCGAGGTCAGGGAGTCGCCGAGCGAAGCCGTCCCATCGCGTCGCGTCCGTCAAAGTAACGGCGCAGATGTGCCGTTGCGCCAAGGCAGCGCACAAATGCCCCATCGCTGCCCACCATTCCAATGCCCCTAGCACCAAGACGGGCTGGGGCAACATGGCTTGAGCGGCGTCTATCACATCGGCGAGCGCGGCGTCGCGGTCAGCCCGCGCCATTAAAGCCGTCCCGTTCACCCAGAACAGGCGGCGTCCCCGCAGCGTCTCTGGTAGCATCTCTTGCGCCAAGTCCCAAGCGGCTTGTTCTGCCAGCAATACTGCGAGGTCCCAGTCGCCCAACAAAGCGATATGTTTGCCCTGCAGCAAAGCGAGTTTCAGGTGCAGCCGCTCCCGCTGCCAGAGGGGCACCGGCTGGATGTCCCCTTCATCCACTTTCGCCGTCAAATCCCAAGCGACATCGGCGGGGAAACGAGGTGGTGTTGCCTGTTCGGGTTCGCTGGCTTTCATCGCATGGACTCGGCGGCGCAATTCATCCCAAAGCAACCCGTAGCGGGCAAGCCAACGCGCCGCAGGGTTGTGCCGGTCGCGCAAAAGCCCTAGCAAAAGGTGGACGCTTTCAATGCGGTTCTCCCGCAAAGCGCGGGCTTCTTCGGCTGCCCAATGCACCGTTTGCTGCAACGCCGGCGACCATATCGGCGGTTCGGTCGGCGGACGGCGGGGCGCCGTCAACGCCAGTTGGCGCTCCATTTCGGCGCGCAGTTGCTGCGGGTCCACGCCCCATTGCTGCAACAACTGGACGGCGAGGGCAGATTCATCGTCCAACAAACCCAACAGCAAATGCTCCGGTGTAACGGTCGGGGAGCGGAGCCGGTTCGCCCAATTTTTGGCGTTGAGAAAGGCTTTGAGCGCTTGCTCGGTGAAGCGTTCCCAAAGCATCGCCGTCGCCCCAAAAGCAGCGGCGTCGGAAAAATGGCGCGGGGTCGGGGCGAGCGGCGAACCATCATGTTTGTCGCATGCACCCATCGGTGCTGAGAATCGCTCGCGCACCGACCCCTGACCGAGTTTTCGGCGACACAACCGGCTGGCTTTAGCGGTGTCGGTCGGCGACACAGCGTGCCGCGCCGCTATCGCACGCCACCGCTGCTTTTCAAAGCGCCGAAAAGGGCGACCGATTAAGCGCGGGTCAGGTCAGTAGCCTTCTTTTTTAGCGAAGGCTTCGTCAAAGCGGACTTTGGACGCTTCAAACTCCCACGATTTCGCCCGCTGGCAGGCTTCGCGGGCGCCATATTCGCGGTCCATGCCGACATCTTCCCACTCCACCGACAGCGGACCTTGATAGCCGATGTTGTTGAGGGCGCGGATGATTTCGGGGAAATTGACATCGCCGTGCCCCAGCGACCGAAAGTCCCAGCCGCGACGCGGATCGCCCCAAACGAGCATGGAACCGAGGATGCCCGCCCTTCCGTCCCGGCGGACTTTGCAATCTTTCAGGTGCACATGGAAGATGCGATCGGGAAACTCGTAGATGAACTGCACCGGGTCAACGCCCTGCCATTGTAAATGCGAGGGGTCAAAGTTGAAGCCGAAGGCGGGATGGTAGTTGACGGCTTCCAGCGCTCGCTTCGCCGTCCAAAGGTCAAAGGCGATTTCCGTCGGATGCACTTCCAACGCAAACCGCACGCCGAGGCTGTGGAAGTGGTCTAAAATGGGTTGCCAGCGGTCGGCGAAATCTTGGAAGCCTTTGTCAATCATGTGGCGGGGGGTAGGAGGAAAGTCGTAAATGAGGTGCCAGATGGACGAACCGGTGAAGCCGTTGACGACGCTGACGCCCAAGTTTTTAGCGGCTTCAGCGGTGCGTTTCATCTCTTCAGCGGCGCGCTGGCGCACCCCTTCAGGGTCACCGTCACCCCACACGCGGTCAGGCAGGATGGCTTTGTGGCGTTCGTCAATGTTGTCGCAAACGGCTTGCCCGACCAGGTGAGCGGCGATCGCCCACATACCCAGTTTGTGCTTTTTGAGGGTGTCCAAAATCTTCTTGCAGTAAGCCTTGTCCTTTGCGGCTTTGGCGACATCAATATGTTTGCCCCAGCACGCCAGTTCCAAGCCGTCGTAGCCCCATGACGCCGCCTTTTTGGCGATTTCATCCACAGTCATGTCCGCCCATTGGGCGGTGCACAAGGTGATCGGACGCGCCATCACAACACACCTCCTCGGCAATTAGGCTCCAAGCGCAGCAACACCCGGCGCACAATTATGACGCGCTTGATGAAAGTAACCTCTGCGGCACGGACCCTTGCCCGCTTGACATTTGCCCCGATGCGGGTAAAATTAGTTACGGCTTCACGACGAGACCCACGCAACTCTGCCTGATACCTTGTATGCCGTCACAATTCTGAGCGCACGGAGGTGGTCCGCAATGGCAACGCTCAAACCGCTGCACGACAAAGTGCTCGTTAAAGTCCTTGAGGAAGAGGAAAAGACACCCGGCGGCATTTACTTGCCTGACACCGCCAAAGAAAAGCCCTTCAAGGGCAAAGTTATCGCTGTCGGCGCGGGGAAGCAACTCAAAGACGGGCGCGTTATCCCCTTTGACGAGTTGGGCGTCAAGCCTGGCGATACGGTCATCTTCAGCAAGTATGCGGGCACAGAGGTGAAATTGAACGGCGAAAAGCACATTCTCCTCAGCGTGGACGACATCTACGCCGTCGTGGAAGAGTGAACGGGGTCAGCCTAACAGCACGACTGTGCGGAGGTGAGAGGCGATGCCTGCCAAGCGTGTGATCTTCCATGAGCATGCGCGTCAGGCGTTATTGCGGGGCGCTTTGCAAGTGTCCCACGCCGTCGCTGCCACCCTCGGACCCAAAGGGCGATTGGTCGTCTTAGACCGCAAGTGGGGTTCACCCCTTATCACCAAGGACGGTGTCACCGTCGCGAAGGAAATTGAGTTGACTGACAAGTTTGAAGACTTGGGCGCCCGCCTGATGCGCGAAGCCGCCAGCAAGACCAACGATGTCGCCGGCGACGGGACGACAACCGCCGTTGTCTTGGCGGCGGCGATGCTGCGGGAAGGGATGAAAGCCGTCGCCGCAGGCGTTAACCCTGTGTTCTTAAAGCGGGGCATGGAAAAGGCGCTCCGCCAGACCGTTGAGGCACTTCGTAACCTTGCCATCCCTGTCACCAGCAAAGAGGATGTCCAGCATGTCGCCACCATCGCCGGCAACGACCCCGAAATCGGCGAGATTATCGCCGACGCGATGGACAAAGTGGGTAAAGACGGCGTCATCACGATTGAGGAGGGCAAAGGCACAAAGACGACCGTTGAGGTCGTGGAAGGGATGCAGTTTGACCGCGGCTACATTTCGCCCTACTTCGTCACTGACCCTGAAACGATGCGGTGTGTGTTAGAAGACCCACTGATCTTCATCCACGAGAAGAAACTGACTTCGGCGCTGGAGTTGGTGCCGCTGTTGGAGAAGGTCGCCCGTGCTGGTCGCCCTATCCTCATCATCGCCGAAAATGTGGAAGGCGATGCGTTGGCGACGCTGGTCGTCAACAAATTGCGGGGTGTGCTGCAATGTTGCGCCGTCAAGGCGCCGGCGTTCGGTGAGCGGCGCAAAGCCATCCTGCAAGACATCGCTATCCTGACAGGCGGCAAATTCTTCAGCGAGGATTTGGGCGTGCGCATTGAGAACATCGCGCTGGACGAACTGGGCACCGCCCGCCGCGTCATCGTGGAAAAAGAGAAGACGACCATCGTGGAAGGTGGCGGGCGTAAGGAGGAAATCGCCGCGCGTATCCAGCAAATCCGCAAGCAAATTGAAGAGACCGAAAGCGACTACGACCGCGAGAAATTGGAAGAGCGGCTGGCGAAACTGGCAGGCGGCGTCGCGGTCATCAAGGTCGGGGCGCCGACCGAAACGGAGTTGAAGGAGCGCAAGCATCGCTTTGAAGATGCCCTGAACGCGACAAAAGCCGCCGTTGAAGAGGGCATCCTGCCCGGTGGCGGGACGGCGCTCCTATACGCTGCCAGCAAACTTCAGGAGCCGGCAAATATGCACCCCGATGAGCGCACCGGCTTCCGCATCGTCAAGCGGGCATTGGAAGAACCCCTCCGCCAGATCGCCGAAAACGCTGGCTATGACGGCTCCATCATCGTGGAACAAGTGCGCGCCAAGCAACAGCAGACGGGCAACGAACGCATGGGCTTCAACGCCGTAACGGGCGACATCGTGGATATGGTGCAAGCGGGCATCGTTGACCCCTTGAAAGTTACCCGCACCGCGTTGGAAAACGCTGTCAGCATCGCGACTTTGTTCCTGACGACCGAAGCGCTCGTCGTGGAGAAACCCGAAGAGAAAGAAGCGACGGCGTAAATGCACAGGTCAAGGCGAGGGCACGGGACAGCGCGCTGTCCCGTGCCTTAAATTTTTGATGGAGGGATCAGCCATGGAGCAGCAGGACCTTTCATCGCCCCAACTCGTCTTGCTGAACGATTTGCAGTATCAACTCAATCGGTTGCCTGAGGAGTTGCGGACGAAATTTTTGTTGGTGTTGGCGGTGTCCGAGCGAGCCAAGCAGATCGTTACAGACCCGAACCGCAGCCTGACCGTCTCGGAGGAAAACGCAGTCACGCAGGCGCTGCGCGAAATCAGTGAAGGGCGGTTCCAGATTCGGGTGAGCGACGATCGGTTTTTACGGGCGCTGAAAGGGCAGCCGGAAGACGCCGACATCTTTCCTTATCGCCCGTGACGCTGTCGCGTCACCGTGCGCAGGTGACTTTCTGTGCGGCGCGCTTTGACCCTGACGGAGTTGCTCACCGTCATCGGCGTTCTCGCCACGCTGGCGGGTATTTTGCTGCCAGCGCTGTGGCACGCCCGTGAAAAGTCCCGTCAAGCCGCTTGCCTCAGCAACCTTCGCCAGATCACCGTCGCCGTTCTGGAATACGCCCACGATTGGGACGATGTTTTGCCCTTCAGCGCTTACCAAGCCCGCGATGGATTGGCGCGACCGTGTTTGGTCACTGTGTCCTCCGCTCTGCGCTCTTTGCAGGGCACCCCGTTGCCGTCTTGCCCGACCGAGCCGCAGGCGTTTCATACCGACGGGTTTTTGCGCGCGGTCGGTTTGACAGGCGGTGAATGCAACGCGGCGGGCGGTGGCAGTTACGCCCTCAACACTGCGGTGTTCGTTCCCGGCGATGCCCCGTTGCTGGGCTGGCGCGGACAACGCCCGTTACGGCTGGGCGATTTGCCGATGCCCTCGGTAACCGCCAGCGTCTACGACGGCAATGTGGCTTTCGGTAGCGGCTGCGGTTTCGCGCGCTTAAGCCCCGCTTTGCAAGGGCGTCACCACGAGGCGGTCAATATCGGCTTTATGGACGGGCACGCCCGCAGTTGGCGTTCTCGCCCTTCCGGCTGCTCAACCCGCAACATTAACGGCGATCCCCTTGCCGAAGAATGCTTGGCGGTCGTAAGCCCCTATCAACGGCGCTGTTTTGCGAAGGCACCATCGCCCTGCCCGCACGACCTGACCGGCGTGCCGGAGCGCGACCAGCAAGGCGACTGCGTCATTGTGCCGTGACAGGCGCTGAGTTGTGGGGCGTCAAATGCCGGCGCAATTCGTCCGCGATGCGGTCTAACGCGTCAATGACCTTAGGGGCGAACTGTTTGCCTCGCTCACTGCGCAACCGTTTCAGCGCTTCATCAAACGGCAGCGCCGGTTTGTAAGGGCGCGGCGAGAGGAGTGTGTCCAGCGCTTCCGCGACCGCCAAAATTTGGGCTTCCAGCGGGATTTCGTGTTGACGGCGTCGGTCTGGATAGCCCATACCGTCGTAACGCTCGTGGTGCCAGCGCACCCACAAAGCGATGTCATCGGGCAAGCCGCTCTGGCGCACCAGTTGCTCACCGTAAATGGGATGCTTTTGGACGAGCGAGCGTTCCAGATCGCTCAACGCCGTCGGCTTGGCAATGACTTCGCGGGGCACGAACACTTTGCCGAGGTCGTGGAGCGTCGCCGCTAACTCCAGCAAAAGCAAACGCCCTGGCGGGAGCCCTAAGGCTTTGCCCAACAGGCGCGCGATCAGGCGCAACCGTCGGGGGTGCTGATGCTCCATCGGCTCCACTTGCTGGTGCAGCAGCCCCATCACCGCTTCCAAAAGCGGAAACAAATTGGTCAATACCTCTATCGGGTAAAGGCAAGTGACGACCAGTGGGGTTACCCATTGGGCGAACCGCACCAGATAATCAAGGTCCGCTTGATTGTAAGGCACATGGGTTAAACGATGGCGGCAAATGGCGATGGCGCCGAGCGGTTCCCCTTGCCACTTGATGGGGGCAATGAGGCACGAACAGCCCGTCTCTTGGTCCACGGCGGTCTTCAACTGGTGCAGCCAAGTGTCATCGCCGCTGTATGGGACGGACGGTAGGGCTTGGTCGGTACCGCTGTCGCCCAAAACGATGTGAGGCACCATCTCTTGGCTCCCCAACGGGCGGACCCACAGCACCGCCATGTCTGACAGGGTGGTTGCCAACAGCATTTGGAGGAACAAGCGCAACAGGGCGTTGTTATCTTGGCTGGACACTGGCGGCATAAGGGAAAGCGGCGCAGAGCGAGGCGTTTGCAGGACGCGATGGACTGTCTCCACCAAATCCGTCACGGTCACGGGTTTTTCCAACCACGCGTCAATCCCTAACCGCAAGGCTTCTAGCAGGTGCTGGCGGCTCCCATAGCCGGTGACGATAATGCCGCGCAGGTCTGGTTGAAGGGCTTTCAACGCGCGATAGGTCGTCAGACCGTCCAGTTTACCTTTCAGTCGCAAGTCAATCACGGCGATGTCAAAAGTGTTTTTGAGGGCGAGTTCAACGGCAGCTTCGCCCGAAACGACTTGCCAAACCGCAAACCCTTTTTGCCGCAACGCCCGTTCATAGAGGCGCAGAACCATCTTCTCGTCTTCAGCGACCAAAACGCGGGGCGCAGCTGCCCCTGTCATTGTGATGAACACCTCCACGGTATTTCGGGTTGAGCCAATTACCCCACTTCTTTTCGGCACGGTATCGGTGCCCTTTTTAGCGCCGATGGCGCTGCCCCTCTTGACACCCCCACCCTCAACGCCCTAAGATGTTCATCGCGAGAGTTGAAATAATGGGGGCTTGGTCGGAGGACGGCTCTCTTGAGCCGCCGAACAATGGCGTGAAAACCGTAAGGGCGCGTCAGGCGACGCGCCCTCCGAGGCGTTGCCGGAAGGGAAGTTCACCAAAGCATCGCGAGACTACAGCAACCTCGCCTGTCGCGATGGCGAGACCAGTGCGTGGAAAGCGCAACGATGGCGCGTTGAGGAATGGAGGGAGTTGCGTGCACGCGTTTGATTATGTGCCGGCGCAAAGTTTAGACGAAGTTGTGGAGGTCTTGCACCAATTTGGCGAGCGGGCGAAACCGTTGGCGGGCGGCACCGATATGGTGTTGTTCATGGAACGCGGGCGTTGGCGCCCAGACATCGTCGTGGAACTTCCCCACATTCCCCCTTTCGTCGGCGTTGAACTGGGCGATGGGCACCTGCGCGTCGGCAGCCGCACGACGATGCGGGAACTGGAGACCCACCCCTTGGTGCGGGCGCAAGCCCCGTTGTTGGCGACCGCCGCTGGCGAGGTCGGTTCAGTGCAAATCCGCAACCTCGCCACCGTTGGCGGCAATATCGGAACGGCGTCACCGGCGGGCGACACGCTGCCCGCGCTGTTGGCGCTGGACGCTTCCGTGCGGCTGCGCAGCAAGAGCGGTGAGCGCATCGTCCCAATAACCGAGTTTTTTGTCGGTCCGGGGCAAACGGTGATGCGTCCCGATGAAGTCATCACAGATGTGCTTGTGCCGGTGCCGTCAGGGCGTGTGGGCATGGCGTTTTATAAGTTGGCGGTGCGCCGCTACATGGACATCGCCATCGTGGATGTGGCAGTGCTGTTAACAGTCAACGACGACGGCGCTATCATTGATGCGCGTGTCGCGTTAGGTGCCGTTGCGCCGACACCCATTCGCGTTTACGACGCCGAAGAACGGCTCAAGGGCAACGAATTGAGCGAAACGCTGGCAGCGGAAGCCGCTGAATTGGCGCAACAGGCGTCGCGTCCCATCTCTGACCAGCGGGGGAGTGCCGAATATCGGCGCCTGATGGTGCAACGGCTTACGCGACGGCTGCTGTGGCAAGCCTATCAGGACGCAATGAGCAAGGCTGCAACGGGGCGTTGAGCCGACCGAGGGAGGTTTGAAAATGGGCGCATTTCGGGTCATCGGCACAAGGGTGCCGCGTACAGACGCTGTGGAGAAAGTGACCGGGCGGGCACAATACACCGCCGATTTGGTCTTGCCCGGCATGATTTACGGTGTTTTTGTCCGCAGCCCTTACGCCCATGCCCGCATCAAACGCATTGATGTCAGCAAAGCCCTGAAAGTCCCCGGCGTCGTCACGGTCATCACGCAAGAGCAGTTAAGCCGCGATTTTGCGTTGGTCATAGAAGAAGAGGTCCACTCCGCTCAGCAAGTGCGGGGTTTGCTCGCCAGCGACAAAGTGCGCTACTACGGCGAAAAGGTGGCACTGGTGGGTGCGGAAACGCTAGAAGCCGCAAAGGAAGCCGCCGCGCTGGTGGAAGTGGAGTATGAGCCGCTGCCTGCGGTCACCGACCCGCGCGACGCCGTTCAGGACGGTGCGCCGTTGGTCTGGGAAGACCGCGAGCCTGTGACTGGACCGAACGGCGAGCGGCTTTACAATGTCGTCGCCGAGCGCCACCACGCCGAAGGCGATGTAGAACAAGGGTTCGCTGAAAGCGACTATGTCTTTGAAGACGAGTTTTATGTGCACCGCGTCCATCAGACTTACATTGAACCCCAAGCCGCTATCGCGGCGGTGGACGAAAAGGGCAAAATCACCGTTTGGACTTCCACGCAAGGGCACTTCGTCGTCCGCAGCAATATTGCCCGTTCATTGGGTATCCCTTTGAACCGCATCAAAGTCATCGGCATGACCGTTGGTGGCGGGTTTGGGGCGAAATTTGGCGGGATCGTGGACATTTACGCCGTGTTGTTAGCTCTATTCACGCGGCGCCCTGCTAAAATCGTCTACACCCGTGAGGACGACCTGCTGGACGCGCGCCCGGCACCGGGGCTTTACATCCGCATCAAGACAGGTGTGAAAGCGGACGGAACGATTGTGGCGCGACAAGCCTTTGCGTTGTGGAATGTCGGTGTCGGCGGTGGGGCACTGTGGGCGACAGGTGCGTTCGCCCGCCTCTACAACATCCCCCATGTCAAGTGGGACGCTTATGAAGTGGCGACGAACACCCCCCCGATGGGCGCTTACCGGGCGCCCGGTTTCCCGCAGGTGCTCTTCGCAGGCGAAACACAACTGAACTGCATCGCCGCCGAGTTGGGCATTGACCCCGTAGAATTGCGCCTCAAGAACTTGCGTGATGAGCCGGGCTTCCGCGAAACCCTGATGCGTGTCGTAGAGCACATTGACTGGTTCCACCGCGAGAAAGGCGAAAACGAAGGTTGGGGCATTGCATTGGGACATTGGCGTAACGCATCGTCACCTGCCGCTGCCTTCGTTTCTGTGCATGAAGATGGCACCGCCAAGGTATTTTGCGGGTTGATGGATTTGACGGGCACGGAAACAGCTGTCACGCAAATCGCTGCGGAGGCGTTGGGACTGAACTACGAGGATGTCACCTTTGTGCGGGGCGACACGGACGCTGCGCCCTTTGCCCCTGCCAGCGGCGGCAGCACGGTTACCTTCAGCGTCGGCAACGCGGTGAAGCGGGCGGCAAGCGATGCCCTGCAGCAAATGCTGGAAGTCGCTGCCCAGCAGTTGGGTGTCAGCGTGGACGAATTGGAGTGGGGCAACAAGCGGATTTGGGTGCGCAACGATCCTGAACGGTCGCTCAGTTACGCTGAGGTCGCTCAAGCCGCTCTGCGCAGCCCGCAAGGTCCGATCGTCGGCAAAGGCAGTTTCGGCGCTGACCCGTCAGACACGAACATTTTTGTCCAAGCCGTCAAGGTGCGGGTTGACCCTGAAACTGGCAAGGTGGAACTACTACGGTCAGTGCAAGCGTTAGATGTGGGTCGGGCAATCAACCCGACACAATGCGAGGGGCAAACGGAAGGTGGCGCCGTGCAGTCGCTCTCATGGGCACTGATGGAAGAGATGCAATACGACGAGCAAGGACGGCTCATCAATCCGAATTTGGCGGACTACCGTATTCCGACGGCATGCGATGTGCCGGCGCTGGAGACGATTATCACGGAGTTTCCGTCCCGTCACGGTCCTTATGGCGCCAAAGGCATTGGAGAGCCGCCTATTACCGCTGCGATAGCCGCTGTTGCCAGCGCCATTGCCGATGCGACGGGCGTTTGGATGAACGAAGCCCCGATGACTCCTGAACGGGTCGCTTTTACTTTAACCGCTCGTCCAGCCTTAATAGGGAGCGAAGCCCGATGACGGCAGTAGAGGTGCGCAACCTCACCGTCGTGGCAGACGGCTACCCTATCGTGCGGGGGCTAAGCCTCACCGCCGCGCCAGGAGAGTGGGTCGGGTTCATCGCCCCCCCTGACCAATTGACATTGCTATTTCAAGTTTTGGACGGCACCGTGCTGCCCACAGAAGGTGAAATTTGGTACTACAATGAACCGCCCCGTCGCGCTTCAGAACGCCGCCTCCTTGAGGTCGTCGATAGCGAGCAAATGCTGCCCTCTCCAGCACCGATCTTGCTTTTACCGCACGCCACAAAGTTGCCCTTTCCATCGTTAGAACAAACCATTCTTATAGGGCTCCCACCTTCTCGCTTATTTATTGAAACTATCTATAAAATATTTTCAAATAACTATAAATTGATAGATATCCACACCTCTTCGCGAGAGGTGCATGTAGAATGAGTTTATACATCCTTGCTGCAATTACAGCAATTCTCTCAGTAATTTTTTATCTCATTTTATCTTACAATATTATTCTCCTAAATAAATCTTATACGTACGTATCTTTATTGTTAGTTATTTTTAATTTATTTAATCTATGTTTTGTAAGTTTTTACTCATACCGATATGTTAGTTCTAGTCATCGAAAAGAGAATATATTTACGAGTTATGTAGAAGTGCTTCGTAAAATAACAAGTGTGATTCTGATACAGTCTGTTATTGCTATAGTCGGTTATATATTAATTATCACTGAGCTAGATTTTACTTTATTTCTTAAAATCATTATTATAAATCTTATTGTTTCATATTTGATATCATTACTTTACTTACTAAGTGTGAGTTTCAGGAAATATTACTGGTTATTGCTCCTTATGTTTGGCGGAACGATTGTCTTGGCGCCGTTGATTACGGAAGCGATGCAGTTTCTGCGGGAACCTTGGTTGCGGTCCGTGCTGGAGCTTTGGAACTGGGTCGTGCCATTTCAGGTTGTCAGCGGATTACAAAATACCTTGCTGATTGAGGGATGGCAATGGTTTAACTTGCTGATAGTTAACACCCTCTATGTGGCAGTGTATATGTTCATCGTCATCTCCATCGCACTGTATCTGCGCCAGCTGAAAGCGGACTGGCGCGCTTAGGTGGTTAAAACCGTAGAAAGAAAGGAGGTGACACAAACATGCGACGCTATGGCGTTGTCTTGTTGCTGGTAGCCGTTTGGCTCGCAGCAGCCGCGCTTTGGCAATCTTCAGTTTCATCGCGGCAACGCGTCAATGTCACCCTTCCTAACAGTTGGCGCTTGCTGGGGCGGTTGATGGCAAAAGCGCTGTGGCAGCAGTCAGAAATTTTCCGCGACACAGGACGCTGGTGGTTAGTGTTGCCATTGCTGCGGGTGACCACACTGCTGGATCCCGGCTTTGCTGAAGCCTACGACTTCGCCGGATGGCACATTGCCTATAACCTGCGCGCCGAAGAAAAGGACGAAACGCGCCGCTATCAGTGGGTCAAGTTGGGGTTGCAAGTTTATGAACAAGGTCTGAAAAATAACCCTAATGACTTCAGCCTCCTATTTGGGATAGGGTGGACGGCTTACGACAAGTTGGGCGACACAGCGTTAGCGGCTTATTACCTGGAACGCGCCCTGAACGCCCCTGGCAAGTTCACTAAAGATGTGGACTGGGTGCGTCACATGCTCGCCCACGCTTACGAGCGGATGCCCAACATTCAGATGGCATTGAAACATTGGGAGGAAGCCGCCTTAGCCTCACCCTACAACCCTGTCGCCCGTGGCGCAACGATCACGCTCCGCGAGCGTTACGCCTACGCTGAAACGATGAGCCGCAATGGCTACGATGTAGAAGCCATAGAGTTGATGGAGAACTTGCTACGGCATCCAGACAAAAAATACGCAACTATCCCGCGCCACCTACTCGCACAGATTTACCTTGATCGGGGCGATGTGGAAAGCGCCATCGCCATCATGCAACAAATGACCGAATGGCACAAATTGGAACCGCGGGCGGAATTTAAAGCGCGCGAATGGCAGGAACGCCTCAAAGAGCGCGAACTACGTCCCGCCGAGTAGCCTGAATTCGCCGAGCTTATTCCAACGAAGGCAAGCGGCGGGCGTTAGGGTCCGCTTGTGGCCATGGCGCACTCCATTCTATTAACTCAATGAGGTTACCGTCTGGGTCCTGAATGAAGAAACGGTCCGCACCGGGGATAGGAGTTGTCTCCTGGATGGCGATTCCTTTTTCTTTCAGGCACTGCCGCCACGCTTGGGCGTCATCTACCCACAAAGCAAAATGGCGTGGGCTGGGCGGGTCAGCGTGACCGCGTGGAAGAAGGTGGATTTGTTGGTCGCCGAACTGAAACCACGCGACGGGAAAGTCAAAAGTGGACGGGACGGGCGTTTCCTGAAGCCCTAAAACATCCCTGTAAAAACGGCGGGCACGCTCCAAATCAGTCACTACGATGGAACAGTGATGGATTGCCTTAACCGTCACTCTCGACGACCTCCTTCTGCCAATTTTCAGTGTTAAGCCAATACATTTTAGGGACAAATATTCAGTGGGTGTCGCGGAAGCGGTGTCGGGGAGCAAGGTCAATCTAACACTCTTAGAGACAAATATCGGTCAATACTTTGGCTCTTTTAAAGAGAAAGCCCAAAAGAAGTTGCCAAGTTGAAAAAGAAGAAGTGGCAAGGGAGAAAAAGATTGGGTGTTGAAAGGAGCGTTGAGAAAATTAAGGAATGGACAAGCAAGGGAAGAGGGCGTTGGGACTTTTGTGCAGAGGGTTATGGAAGGGCAGGGAGACGGTCAAGGGGTTATGTGGCTATAGATGGATAGCCGCAAGCTGTCTACGGCTATTGCCACTGCAAACACCAATGCTCGCCATTGCGTTTGTGCCAAATAGAAAAGCAGTGAACTAACAAACTGTCTCCTATCACGAGTTTTGCCTTACCATCCTCTGGCGCTATCTAAACCTTTATCCCTTCAGTGGCAAATTTCTCTCGTAGCCATGCCCAATCGTAGTATCGTTCCCGTTTGATCACCAAGTTAACTGTTCGTGACTTGATTTCAGGATAAGCATGAAGGTTTGCATCGCTCTCAACTTCTGCCATGACGCGGAAACGAGGTTTGACGGATGCACCTTCAATGTGGCGTGATTGGGCGATCGCTGATTGCTTCAATTGCGCCAGTAAGGGGAGAAGTTGCTGCTTTTGTTCTTCAGGCACACCAGTCTCGCTCAGGATTTGCTCCCAAACTCTCTGGATTAACTTACTCTTCGGGATCGTTTCAAAAATGAACCTTCAACCAGCGAAATTCTCACCTGTTCCTGTAGGCGACGATGGGTGCGAATAAGGTAGAAGCAATGTCGTTCTTTGCTTGGGCAATCTTCAGCGAGTGATTGTGGAAAGTCTCGCAACCATGCTGCTTCCACAACCATTTTACTTCCTGTGATTGCTTGCACTTCTCTAAGGCTTTTGAAACGAGTGGGGATGTGGAGTTGAACGAGGCGATGTTGCTTCCATTAGAGTCCTTCAATTCCAGAATTGCACCGTTGCCAAAAGTTTCCAAATCGTCCAATGCCAACACAAAATCAGGGAAGACACCTGAATCTTTCGCCCAATCACCACGCCCATACCAGGCTGCGGCAACTTTTCTTGAATCGCTATCATCGCGACAAACTGCCAAACGCTTGAACAATGCTGGTTGTTTTTGAGCCACTTCATCATAAAATCGCTTGTCAAAATTTTGAAGCCTTTGATGAAGGAGTCCAGCCTGCTTCAACACGATGGATTGCAGCGTTCGTCGACTCCCAATGTATGCGAAGTCTCCATAGCCACCTGCTATCTCGTCCAAACTTTTCTGGATTGCGTTATCCGGCTGTGCTGCCAAACATCGTAGGAGCGTCACATACAATCTAAGAATGCCCATCGCTTTCGTCACCCCTACTCTGTTCAAACAAACTCGGGATAACGGTCTCGGAAGGGGGATAACTCAGCGCATTGGGTGACCAAATGGCTTCCAGATTGGGCGTGAAGCGGTAATAGTGGCGGTAGGGTGCGATACTATCAGCGGGACGGCGAACACGCAAGCGCCAACGAATTACTTCCGTCATCTGCGGGTCAATCTCAATACCAACAGCATTTCTTCCTAACTGCTCTGCAACGACCAAAGTTGTGCCAGTCCCCGCAAAAGGATCTAACACCCAATCACCCGGTTTCGTGGATGCCAGTAAAATGCGCAAAAGTAAAGCGATGGGAGTTTGTTGAGTGCAAATGCGAGTGCCATCAGGGTAGCGCAAAGCCTCCTCACCAGCGAAATAGCCTGATGTCAACTCACGAATGTCATCCCAAACATCAGTGACAAACATTCCGTTTTCACGCTCGTAACGGTATTCTGGACGCAACGGTGCATCAATTCGCAAACGGTGAAAAACGCTTGGCTTACGACCTTTCGTAGCGAAGGCGATAATTTGGTAGGCTTTACCATAGCGCCATTGATTAGGCACGGCAGATGTTTGCTTTTGCCAGACAATTAAGTTCTGCAATGTCCACCCTGTTTCCCTCAAATACCGCAGCACATACTCTGCATTCTTTTCACGGTGCACGAAGTAAATTGCCCCACCCTCTGCAGTAAGTTCGTAGACTTTGGCACACACTTCCGTCAACCATCCCCAATACTCGTCGGGCGGCAGTTCGTCGTCAAAAAATGCGTAATCCTTACCCTGATTGAATGGAGGGTCAAGGAAGGTCAAGGAGAATTCTGTGTCAATCCCATATTGAGCAAGTGTATCTTTGTCCAGCAACTTCAAGCAATCACCACAGAGCACTATCGTCATCATCGTTCACCTCCTCGGACAGTCAAGAGGCGAGTTAAAGTAGAGTGGACTGGTGAGATGCACCAAACTATCTGCTACCTCTGCCATGTTTTGAGCGTTGCCGAGAATGATGCTAAGGGTCAAGAACATCACCCTCTCACCTTTAAGAGTTTGGCATAGTTGTCGCTTCAAGGTGAGCCAACAAAATTTTTCTCCTCGCAACGAACTTGAGAGCGAAGGAGTGTGATGGGTTCATGAAAGTGATAGTGGCTGTTACTGGTGCGAGCGGTGCCCTTTCATCATGTCGGAACAAAGCAAGATGCTTTTCGCCCACGAACTCGGCGTCAACCTCAACTTGAAAAATCCTGACCTGAGTTTGCTGGGGACAAACATGAACAAAATCATCGCGTTCCATCCGAAGGATTTAGCGGCACCGCCTTCAAGCGGCTCGGCTCGCTACGACGGTATGGTCATCGTCCCTTGCAGCACCAACACTTTGGCGAAAGTGGTTCAAGGACTCGCTGACGGTTTGATTTTTCGCGCTGGGAGTTACCTGAAAAACGGTGGGTTCATGAAGCGTAATCGCCGCTAAAACTTCCATTGATAGAAACTGGGCTACAATTTTGCGGCAGAAGCGCAAGAGCCCGGAGATTGACAGTTTCTCACGACCCATCTGCAAAATGTTGAAAACCGCCTGTAATGGGGCGCCGTGTTCCATCCGGGAAGGCAGCCAGCACGGCGCCTTTGGGGTCATTAGCGACTGTCCCGACGATTCGCGCGGGGATATTGTGATTGCGTAGTGCGGCACATGCTGCGTCGGCGTCATGCGCTGGCACCGCCAATAGTAACTCGTAGTCCTCGCCTCCACCCATCGCCCACGGAAAGGGGTCTTGTCCTGTCGCGTGAGCCACGGCTTTCAACGCTTCGCTGACGGGCAACTGATTTAGGTTAAGCACCGCCGCCACCTTGCTGGCGTGCGCCAACCGCCCAGCGTCAATCGTCAAGCCGTCGCTGAGGTCAATCGCAGCGTGAACGCGGAAACCTTTCAGCGCCTCGCGGGCACGCACCCGAGGCTCCGGGAAGCGAAACCGCCGCACGCAATGAGCAGACGCATCGGCAACCTGAGCGATACCGCCATGTCGGTTTTCCAACAGCCATAGCCCTGCCGCTGCGTCGCCGACCGTTCCTGTCAGCAGCAAAGCGTCGCCGGGTTGAGCGCCGTCTCGTCGCCACACAGCGCCGTCGTCTGCGATGCCCACGACCATGCTTGTAACCAGTAACCCGTTAGGCGAACGCGCAATGTCGCCGCCGACCAGCAAAGTACCCGTTGCCTGACAAATGGCTGTCGCACCGTCGTAAAAAGCGTCCAAAAAGTCTATCGGTTCGTCGCCTCGCAAGGCGATGGCAAGTAAGGCTGCTAAAGGGCGGGCGCCCATCGCTGCGATATCGCTCAAACTTACGGCGAGGGCTTTCCATCCCAAAGCGGCAGGGGGCATCCAATGTCGCCGAAAGTGCACGTTTTCTAATTGCGCATCCACGGTTAACACGACCGCAACGCCGTTGACATCCACGACAGCGGCGTCATCGCCGGCGCCTACGATGACGCGGGGGTCAATGCCGAACGTCTTTTCCAAGCGGCGGCAAAGTCTTTCTACCAACGGGTATTCGCCCAATTCGCGCACCGTCATTCCGTCGCGCCTCCTCGCACCCGTCGCCACAAGGCGACAAATTGGCGGACGATGTCCGCTGGGTCTTCGGCGTTAGCCACGGCTGAGACGACCGCGACAGCGTCTGCTCCTGCCTCCCAGACTGCAGGGGCAGTTTGCAAAGTGATACCGCCGATGGCGACGAGGGGGTATTCAGGCGGCAACGCTTGTCGCACTTGCTTGACCATTTCCACACCGATGGGCGCTCCGGCGTCGGGTTTTGTGCTTGTCCGAAACACGGCACCAACGCTGACATAATCTGCGCCTTCTGCGACGGCTTGCTTGGCTTCTTGGGGATTAGCGACCGACCGACCGATGATCTTGCCAGCCCCCAAAAGCCGCCGGGCGAGGGGGACGGGAAGGTCGTCATCGCCCACATGCACGCCGTCAGCGTCTACCGCCAGCGCAATGTCCACGCGGTCGTTGACGATAAACAGTGTGTCAGTGCGCCAAGTTAGTTCGCGAATAGTTTGCGCCCATTCCAGCAACTGTCGGGTTGTTGCCGTTTTATCCCGCAATTGGACGACAGCCGCTCCGCCTTTCACCGCCGCACGCGCCAAATCTATGTGTGACCAACGCGGGTTGACAAAGCGGTCCGTGACGACATAGACGCCCCAAATGCGCCCCATCGTGTCGTCCCCTCCTTGTTGACATCCTTGCGTTACGATTTAACTTGTGTTATAAACATGCCGACACAGTGAGTTAGGAGGTGCCCAGGGTGTCTTTTTGCGGGTTTTTGCGTTTTCCGAACGGGCAGGTAAAAATGTTGCACGCCGTCGGAGATGCGGAGTGGGTAGAGGGATGGTTGCGCCGGTCGGTGGCCCCTCGCACCTTGTGGCACCTGACGACCCCGTTGCTGCCCATCGGTGAGGCGTTGGCAACGCCCATGGGCACGACCGTGCCGATCGCCGGCTTGGACGCGGACGGCCATTTCGTTGCCGTGCTGTTTGACCTGCATCCCGATCGCCCCTTCACCCAAATTTTAGGCGATGGCTTAGGTGTCCTTCAATGGGCAGAGCAACTGGACGAGCGGCAAATAGAAGCCTTTGCCCGCTACTTCTGGCACGACACCACTGTTTCATTGCGCGCTGTTTGGGAGCAACTTTACGCCACAGCGCTGGCTACACCGCTCGGTGCCGCCCGCAAAGTCCATATCCTTAGTTGGCGCCCCCACGGCGTGCTGTCGGAGATGCAACAATTTCTTCTGCGGCAAAAGTTAGCGATGTGGTTGTTCCGCTTGTTTGTGCTGCAAGGTGATGACGGAGAAGTGATCGCTTTCGCCGAGCCGGTCATCGGCGCTGCGTCGACGGGTGAGAAAGTTGGTCCTTCCGCTCAGCGGCTGGGCGGGGGAGAGCCGTTCCTGCAAAGTTTGTTGGAGCAGCCTTCATAGAGTTGGGCGATTAGGCTGCCTTAATAAAAGGGGAGTGGACTCGGCGATGCGTGTCGCGCAGGCAGAGCAATGGGTCAAGCAGTTGATGGAGTTAGCGGTCATGGCGACAGTGCAGGGCACTGCCGCCGACGAGGGAGGCATCGCCATAAGCCTTGGTGACGGAACTTTCTATTTGTTGGCGACTTACGGCGGCGCCAACGCCGCCCCTTTCCTGTTTAAATTGCCTGAACCTTTGGCTAAGGTGCTGCCCCGCACGCCAGCCGCTCTGATGTTCCCTGACACGCTGTTTTTGCCGGCGACAGCGCCTTTCACCCATGCGCTCTTGTGTGGCGTCAGCGAGCAGGAGCGGTTGGGTATGATGCTGTGGGTCGGGCGTTACCGACGGTTGCCGTTTTCTGACCAAGAACGGGCGCTGTTGGAGCGCTTTGCACACGGCACCTACCGCCTGCTTCTCCCTTTTGTCCCTTTTTATCACTCAACCGCGTTGCTGCGGTCGTGGTTGGAAATGTCCCTCGCGACAGACATCCCCGAGAAACTGGAGCAAAGCGTTACTTTCTTGCTGGAGTTGTTGCTGCATGTAGCGAACAGCAGTGACGGCGCCATTGTGCTGCGGGGCAAATCTGGCGAGTCACAGTTGGGTGTCGCTTACGGTAAAGGGGCGCACCTGTTCCATCCCGACCGACGCGCCGCTTTGTTGCGTGACCCCTGTTGGGTCGTTCAATCGGTGGCGGAGAGCGATTGGAACGGTTGGATTGCCCTGCGCCAGCGCCGCCTTCGCCCTGCTCACCTCTTTGCCGTCTTGCGGTTGGGGGCGAAAGCCCTACAAGGGCTGGTCAATTGGAGCCGCTATGCGCTTTGGTTGGATCATTTGGTCTGGCGAGACCCGTTGACCCATTTGCTCAACCGGCGAGCGTTCCTGACACGGTTGGAAAATGAGCTCCACCGGTCTGTCCGCTACGGCTACCCCGTTGCCCTTCTGTTCGTAGACTTGGATGGTTTCAAGCCCATCAACGATTTGCTGGGGCACGCCGTCGGCGACAAAGTGCTGCAGCAGATCGCCCGCACGCTCCAATCATCGGTGCGCCGTTACGACATCGTCGTGCGCTACGGCGGTGACGAGTTTGCTATCGTTCTCCCCGCAACGGGTGTGGAGGGGGCGGTGGTCGTCGCCGAACGCCTGCGGAGCCGCGTCGCCGCGTTGACGGTGGATGAATTGACTGCCATTCGGTACCACTTGGGCGTGAGCGTCGGTGTGACGGTGAGTTTGCCCACCGCTCCCCTGTCCGTCCAGCAACTGGTGGAGTTGGCGGAACGCGCCGCCCGCCTCGCTAAGGTGCGGGGGCGCAATCGCATTGAAGTCTTGCTCCCCGATCGCGCCCAAGAAGTCACGCCCTCCTTGCCATCCGTCCCGCGTGACCTTTGGGCGGCGTTGTTGCAGTATCTTTGCCACTCCATCAACAACCCTGTCAGCGGCATCTTGGGGTTGACCCAAATCGCCTTACAGGACTTGTCCTTGCCGCCGTCGCTGCGGGAAGTGTTCTCGCAGATTGAGGCGCTGGCGTTGCGACTGCGCGATTTCAGCCATCGCCTTGCCCGCCAACCAGTTGGTCAGTTGCTTTGTGAACTGGAAGCCTTTCAGCGGCGTATGACAGCGCCCATCGCTACCGAATTGCCGGTGAGGAGGGATGACTTATGAGCCAATGGCGAGTGTTAGTCGTGGACGACGAAGAAAGCATCGTGACCATCTGTCGCCTTGCCTTACAGCGTTTGGATCTCCATGTGGACACCGCCACCACTGCCGCTGAGGCGCTAACGAAAGTCAAAAACGAAGGGTTTGACATTGCCTTAGTGGACTGGATTTTGCCCGACGGCAACGGGTTGGATTTGTTTCGGGCGATGCAGGCACTTGCGCCCCAAATTCTGGGCATCTTGATCACGGGGCAGAGCCTCGCCGAAACCAATCGCGATGCTTTGGAAGCAGGGTTCTGGGCGGCGCTGTTCAAACCGTTTACCGTCACCGAATTACAAGGGATTGTCCAACGGGCGATGGCTTACCTGCAAGCCGTGCGGGAGCGGGAGCGACTGCAATTAATGGTTTCGCTGAGCGAAGTTGCCCGTCACCTCGCTGCCTCGCTGGACTTGGACGAAGTGCTACACCGCATCGTTCGCGTCGCCCGCGAACAAACAGGCGCAGACCGCGTATCCTTGATGGTTGTGGACGACACAGCCTCACCGACGCGCCTTCGGTTGGTCGCCGCTGACGGGCTCCCCTCTGAGTGGCTCAACCGTGAAATCGCAGTGGCAGAGGGCATCGCCGGGCTTGTTGCGCAAACGGGAGAGCCGCTGTTGGTGAACACGCAGACCATTCAGGCTTTAAGCGGCGTTCCCCTGCGCTACCAGGGGATGGGGAGCGCCCTTTGTTTGCCGCTGAAATTGGGCAGCCGCGTCGTCGGCGTGCTGAATTTGACCCGCTTCGCTGACGAACGGGTGTTCTCGGACGCCGATGTACACCTTTACCTTGTCTTGGCTGCGCAGGCAGCGTTAGCGGTTGAAAACGCCCGTTTGTATCGGCGGCTGTGGGAAGGGCATCTCGCCGCGTTGGCGTCCTTTGCCCGTTACGCCGAAGCGCTGGAAGGCTACCGACGCGGGCACGCCGACCGTGTCGGCATTTACGCCCAAGCGTTGGCGAAAGCCGCCGGATGGACGCCCAAAGACGCCGAGCAACTGCGGGTCGCCGGGCTAGCACACGATTTGGGCTTGCTGCAAGTGCCCCGCGACATCTTGCTCAAGCCGACGCGGCTTTCCGACGACGAATGGCAGTTGGTGCGCCAACATCCGCTGTGGAGTTTGGAGTTGATAGACCGCCCCGCGTTGTTGACGGATCTGGTGACCGCAGCCGTCCGTTACCATCATGAACGCTTTGACGGCACCGGTTACCCCGACGGCTTGCGGGGTGACCAAATCCCGCTGCCGGCGCGAATTCTCGCTGTCGCAGACACCTTTGACGCCCTTTCCCACGACCGTCCTTATCGTCCTGCTTACCCCCGTGACCAAGCCATCGCTGAACTGACCCGCGCTGCCGGCACCCAACTGGACCCAGACTTGACCCACTTGTTCGTCACGCAAGTGTTGCTGGAGTTGAAAGAAACCGGCAACGGCAGTGAGGGTTGATGTTGGGGTGAGCCGCTGGCGTGACTGGCTGTGGCTGTTGCGTCCCCACCAATGGGTCAAAAACGCCTTGCTGGCAGCGGGCTACATCTTCGCCGGCACCTACAAGATGCCGACGGCAGGGCGTGACCTACTCTTCGTCTTGGGCGCCGTTGCCGCCTTCTGTTTGTTGTCAAGCAGCGTTTACGCCCTCAACGATGTTTGCGACCGCGACAAGGACCGTCAACACCCTATCAAACGCCATCGTCCCGTCGCCGCTGGACGCGTGTCCGTTGCGGAAGCGCTGACGCTGGTCGTCGGGTGCGCCATAGCAGGTGCCGTATTGGCAGCAGTCGTTGCGCGGTGGAACGCAACGCCGTTGTTTTTCCTCGCCGCCATCGCTTACCCACTGTGGGGCATTGCCTATTCGGTGTGGCTCAAGCGGGTCATCATCGTGGACGCGCTGGGTGTGGCGGCGGGGTTCGTCCTGCGGGTTATCGCCGGCTGCCTTGCCATCAAGGTCGCTATCTCGCCGTGGCTCATCTTATGCACCCTACTGGTCGCCCTCTTCATCGCCTTTGCAAAACGCCGGCACGAGTTGTTGTTGATGGGCAACAACGCGACGGCGGTCCGTTCCGTCCTCAGCGACTACACGCCGCAACTATTGGACCAATGCATCGCTATCACGGCATCCATGACCATCATGGCTTACGCCCTTTACACCTTCACAGCGCCCCATGTTTTGCTGGGCGACCGACGCGAGCCGTGGCTGATGGTGACCATCCCGTTTGTCGTTTACGGTGTATTGCGCTACCTTTACCTTGCCTATCGGAGCGATGTGGCAGGGGCGCCTGAACAGATGCTGCGGGACAAGCCCTTTGTCCTCAACTTCGTTTTGTGGGCGCTGACAGTGCTGCTGCTGGGCTGGCTGGCGCGCTGAGCCTTGCTGTGTTGAATAGTGGGGTTCAGTCGGAGGGCGGCTTTTTTGAGCCGCCGCAAAGTCGGCGCATCAGGAGATGCGCCCTCCGAATGTTGAAGGTTCGCTCGGAGGGCGGCTCTCTGAGCCGCCGCAAAGTCGGCGCATCAGGAGATGCGCCCTC
>BEHT01000031.1 GCA_002898575.1 bacterium HR17 | reverse complement strand
CGGCTCTCTGAGCCGCCGAAAAGCAAACGGCGCGTCAAAAGACGCGCCCTCCGAAACGCTGCTTTGTTCGGAGGGCGGCTCTCTGAGCCGCCGAAAAGCGAGAAAACGGCGCGTCGGAGACGCGCCCTCCGAAGCGCTGCTTTGTTCGGAGGGCGGCTCTCTGAGCCGCCGAAAAGCGAGAAAACGGCGCGTCAAAAGACGCGCCCTCCGAAACGCTGCTTTGTTCGGAGGGCGGCTCTCTGAGCCGCCGAAAAGCAAACGGCGCGTCAAAAGACGCGCCCTCCGAAACGCTGCTTTGTTCGGAGGGCGGCTCTCTGAGCCGCCGAAAAGCAAACGGCGCGTCAAAAGACGCGCCCTCCGAAACGCTGCTTTGTTCGGAGGGCGGCTCTCTGAGCCGCCGAAAAGCAAACGGCGCGTCAAAAGACGCGCCCTCCGAAACGCTGCTTTGTTCGGAGGGCGGCTCTCTGAGCCGCCGAAAAGCAAACGGCGCGTCAAAAGACGCGCCCTCCGATGCATTGCCGCATCGGTAAGTAAGGTGGAGATGGCGATGGAAACGCAACTGCTAACTTTGGCGCAATCACCGAAGCCGCAATTGCTGTTTGTCCACCGCGCCCCGCAAGGTGTCACGCAGGCAGGGCAGCAATTGGGTGTTTTTTCGGGGTCGTTCAACCCGCCGACGATTGCCCATGTGCGCTTGTGCGAAATCGCGCAGGCGCATTTGCACCTGCATGAGATCTTGTTGCTGCTGGCGGTCGTCAATGTGGACAAACCGCTGTTTGGCTTTGCGCTGACCGAGCGGTTGGCGATGATGACAGCGCTGGCGCAAGAGCGGTCCGATTGGTCGGTGGCGGCGTGCAGTCATGGGCGCTTTGTAGAGAAGGCACAAGCCATCGCCGACTCTTACCCTGCTGGGACGCAAATTTGGTTTCTCGTCGGCTACGACACACTGGTGCGGCTTTTTGAGCCGCGATTTTACCCTGATGTCCCGATGTCGCAAGCGCTGCAGCAATTTTTCGCCCTCGCGCACTTGGCGGTCATGCCCCGCGGCGATGCGGACGAACCAACGGTGCGGCAATTTCTGGAACGCCCTGAAGTGCAGCCGTTTGCGCATCGCATTAGCGTTCTACCGTCCGATGTGTCCATCCGTTGGATTTCGTCCACGCTGGTGCGCCAGCGGTTAGAACGGGGCGAAAGCGTGGATGACCTTGTTCCGTCTGCCGTCGCAAAGTTTCTGCGGAAGGGGTGAAGCGAAAACATGCGGCGGTTGGGTTGGACTTTGGGCGTCTTAGCGATCGCAGTCTCGCTGGGCGTCGCGCAAGTGCGGGCGTTCATCGCCGAAGCGCCGACGGATTTGCCGCCGACCCGACGAGCAGGGGGCAGGGTCGGCGACATCGTGTTGCGGAACGAGCACCTTACGGTCGTCATCTCAGCGGCGCGTCATGCGCACCGCAGCGCTGCCAGCGGCGGCAACATCGTGGATGTGGCGTTGGCGAACGCGCAAACGCGCGGTGCGGATGCGTTAGACCAAATCACACTGTTCCTCGGTCGCTACCCCCGACAAGGACGCTATGAAAGGGTGCGCATCGCGCAGGATGGGCGCGACGGTGTCGCGGAAGTCGTCGCTGAGGGCGTGGACAGCGAAGATGGGTCGTTGAGGGTGACGACGGTCTATCGGTTGGAGGCGGGCAAACCGCTAGTGCTCATCCGCACGACCGTCGTCAACACAGCGGACAGAGTGTTGGAACGGTTTGATATGGGCGACGCGATTCAGTGGGGCAATGCAAGGGCGTTTGCGCCGCTGTTTGGTTTTGGCGTGCAACGGCGGACGGCGATGCTGGACTGGGTCGGTGCGGAAGGTTACGGTATCGCTTACGCATGGTGCACACCACGCGGACCCGCCCGCATCATCAACGGGCTGGGTTGGAGCGACCCGATCGCCGTCACGGTTGATCTGTTGCCGCGGCAAGCCATCACTTACGAACGCTATTTCATCGTCGCGCCCACTTTAGCCGCAGTCGCCCGTATCGCGTGGACGCTGCAGGGTAAACAGTTGCACGCAATCGCTGGCGTCGTGCGGTCGCGCGTGACGCGCAAACCTGTCGCAGGCATTCGCGTCGTTACAGAACGGGCGGAGACGCAACGCGCCCGCAAAGCCAAACAGGAACCCGAACCGCTGATGGCGACGACCCACACGGATGCAACGGGCAGGTTCACTTTTTGGCTACCAGCGGGCACTTATCGGTTTCGGGCGATGCATGCCGCGCGGTTGAGCCTGCGCGACGCCTGCGTGACGCTGCCAACGCTAAAGGCGCGCCCCATCTCGCTGCTTGTCAGCGGGGCAGGCGTCGTGTTGTTTGAGGTGCGGGACGCGGACACAAACGACCTCCTGCCTGCGCGGTTGACTTTTTTCGGCGTTAACGGGACGGCAACGCCCGATTTCGGGCCAAACTTTTTGGCAGCGGGTGCCGAGAACTATGTGCTCACAGCGACGGGTCAAGGGACCCGTCCTATCCCGCCAGGGCGCTATCGGGTCTACGCCTCGCGAGGGCTGGAATACGATGCGGCGACGGCGGAGGTGCATGTGCCCGAACAAAAGCCGGTGCGCATTGTGCTGCGATTAAAACGCAGCGTGGATACGACAGGCTGGATCAGCGCCGATTTTCACATCCACTGCAGCAACAGTTTTGACAGCGCCGTGTCACCTGAAGACCGTCTCATCAGTTGCGCTGCTGAAGGCGTGGAGTTCGCCGCCGTCACTGATCACGATTTCGTCACCGACCCCTTGCCCTTCATTCGGCAGTTGAAGTTACAGCGGTGGCTGACGGGAGTGGCGGGACAGGAAATCACGACGCGGGGTATGGGGCACTACAACGCCTTTCCGCTGCCCGTTGACCCGACCAAGCCAGGTAACGGCGCAGTGCAGTGGCAAGGCAAAACGCCCGCACAAATTTTCACCGAGGTGCGCAACCTGCCGACGCAACCGTTGCTGATTGTCAACCATCCCCGCTTCGGTGCACTTGCCTACTTCACGCCCTTCGGTTTTGACCCACAAACTTGCGCGGCGACGAAAGCGGGTTTTTCGCTGAACTTTGACGCGATGGAGTTGTTCAACGGCAAGGCGCAAACGGATTTGAACACGCTTTTTCGCGACTGGTTTGGGTTGCTCAATCACGGCTACCGCATCGCGGCGACGGCGGGTTCAGACAGCCACACGCTCACCCACGATGAAGTCGGTTACGCCCGCAACTTCGTTTTTGTCGGTACGGACGATCCACAACAGGTGACGGCGACGGCGTTGGTGCAAGCCGTCAAGCAGGGGCGCGTGGTCGTCAGCCTCGGTCCGTTTGTGACCTTCAGCGTAGAGGGGCACCCGATCGGGGCATTGGTGAGCAAACCGCAGGGCGATTTAACGGTCCAAGTGCGGGTGCAAGCGCCTAACTGGGTGGCGGTGGACGAGGTGGAATTGATCGCCAACGGGATCGCTATCAAGCGATGGCAATTGCCGCGTCCAGCGTCAGCCTTGGATTGGCGAGGGACGGCGAAGGTGCGCCCGCGCCGCGACACTTGGTATGTCGTCTTCGTGCGGGGGCGCGAAGGCGGGTTGAAACCGATTTTGCGTCCCTTTCGCACCTTTGAAGGCACGACCTACCGCGTCGTCCCGATGGCAGTGACCAACCCGATTTGGGTGGACCGCGACGGCAACGGGCAGTTTGATCCGCCTCAAAAGTGACAACGCCCGCAAGGGATAAGCCCCTTGCGGGCGTTGAAGCGTCGCCCTCTAAGATAGTGGCGGTCAGACGCGGGCGCCGGCGAGGATTTCTGCCGCCACTTCGGCGGCTCGCTTGCCCGACAGCAGCATGGCACCAAAGGTCGGACCCATGCGGGGCAAACCGTAGGCTTCGGCGACCGCCATGCCGGCGACAATCAAGCCGGGGAAGATTTCCCCGGTGTGCTCCACGACAGCGTCCTCGCTGCGCTCCACCCACATCGCGCCCATGCCGGGCACCTTCAGCAGCCCCCGCTTTTCCAGCGCTTTGACGACCGACGCGTCGTGTCCAGTGGCATCAATGACCAAACGCGTTTGCAATCCGATGGGGTCAAGGCAGGTAATTTCGCGGGGCAACTTGGTGACCGGCGTCCAGTTGACGACGACGCCGGCGACCCGCCCTTCGTGCAGGATGACATCTTCCACGATGCTCATGTTAGCGAACTTCGCGCCGGCGTCACAGGCGGCAGCGATGAGTTTGGAGCAGGCATGAGGGGCATCGGCGACATAAAGCCCATCCGATGCTTGCTCGTAAGGCACGCCCAGCTCATCCAAGACCTCTTGCGACGGCTCGCGGAAGGTCGCTTTGTTCATTAAGTAACCGCCGATCCAAAATCCGCCGCCGAGGTAATTCATGCGCTCAACGATGAGCGTCTTAAAACCTTGCCGCGCTAGTTCCCGTCCTGCCATCAGCCCTGCCGGTCCGCCGCCGACGACAATGACATCGCTTTCCGCGTAGTCTTCCAACTGGCGCAGGTAACCCCGCACGATAGCGCGGGTGACTTCTTTCTCATCAACGGGTTTAAACAGGGACATCAGCCATCAGCCTCCTTGTGAGCGTTGTCATTTTTCATTATGGCACTTACCCTTAGTCCGTGACGACGTCCTCCTGAGCGACGAGCGGCTGTTGGTAGGAGTGCCAACGCTTGAGGAGCGCCAGCGATTCCGAACGGTGTTCCATCGCCCGATCCACTTTCAGGGCAAGCAAGTCGTAAACATCCACGCCAGGGATGTTTTTTTCCACATAGTCAAAGGCACCACGCTTTAGGCACTCCACGGCGTTGGCGACGCTGCCGTAAGCCGTCAACACAATCACTTCGGTCAGGACATCCCGCAGCAGCGCCGCCTTAAGCACTTCCATCCCACTGTTTTCGCTCTCCATCACCATGTCGGTCACGACGACATCGTAAGGCGGGTTAGCGGTGCGAATTTTCTCAATGGCTTCCGATTCGCTGGCGGCTGTGTCCACTTCGTGACCGTCGCGTTCCAAGCGCATGCGGATGGCTTCCCGTGCCAGTTCCTCGTCGTCTACGACCAAGATACGCCCCATTTATCGCGTCCCTCCTTTGGATGGGGGATCAATGACAGGCAGGGTGATGATGAACTTTGCTCCTTCCCCTTCGCGCCCGCGTTCTTCAATCGTGCCGCCGTGTGCTTCAATGATACCCTTGACGATCGCTAACCCCAACCCCATCCCTTTCGCCCGCGTGGAGAAAAACGGTTGAAAGATTTGTTCTTTCAAGCGTTCGGGAACGCCCGGTCCAGAGTCTTGGACAATCAATCGCGCGATTTTGCGTCCCGAGAACCATTGGTCAACGGACAAGTGAAGGACGACCGTGTCGCCCTCTTTCAGAAAGTGAGACGCATTTTCCAGCAACTCTTCCACGACGCTGCGCAGTTTTTCAGGGTCGCCCCGCACCCAAACAGGTTGCTCGTCTAAGCGCAGTTCAAACTGCAAATGGGGTAACCGTTGAGCGGTCTCTTGCACCAACTCCCGCACTAAGTCGGACAGGCACAGCGGTTGCAAGTTTAACTGAGTCGCTTTGACGAAATCGCGTAACTCTTGAAGAAGCGTTTCCACCTCAAAGAGGTTGCGTTCCATGCTTTGAAAAATGCGGCGGACATCCTCCGGCAGCCGAACAGCCTCGAGGCGCAATAGCACCTCTTTAAGAGCCCCTTTCAGGGCAAAAATCTTGTTCCCGATCATATGGGCGATCCGCGCCGCCAATTCGCCGACAGCGGCGATATGCTCCATCGTAAACAAGCGTTCTTGTAACTCCGCCCGCTCCAGCGCTGCCCCGACTTGGCTGGCAAGCATGGAAAGCAGTTCTTCATCCTCTTCGGTGAACAGGTAGTGGGGCGCCAACGGGGACGACCGGCGCCGAACGACTCGTAGCACCCCCAAAACGCCGTTGCGTCCCCGAATGGGGACCGCCATGAAGGCGCTGATTTCTTCCGGCAGCAACTCGGTATAAAGCCCCTTCCATCGCGGGTCGCTCACGACCCCGTCGGTGCGGATAGGCTTACCGTGCAAAGCGACCCATCCCGTCAGCCCTTCCCCGACGCGGTAAGAGGCTTGACCGACGAACTGGCGCAGCAGCCCCCGCGACGCTTGCAACACCAATTGGTTCAACGATTTGTCCAGCAAAAACAGGGAACAGTCGTCGGCGTCCAACACTTGTGCGGCAACTTCCGCGACGCGTTCCAACAAAGTCTCAATCTCCGTCGCTGCCGCCAGTTCCTTGCCCAACTCAATCAGCGCGCGTTCGCGGTTATGGTAGTCGGCAGCGGAGAGGGCAAAGGACGCCACTGACGCCAACGCCGTGAGGATGCGGGTGTCTTGATCGGTGAACGCGTTGGGTTTCTCGCTCTCCACATTGAGCACCCCCAACACTTTGTGCCCCCTGCCGATCAGCGGCACCGCCAACTCGCTGCGGGTGTCAGCAAACAACGGGTAGTAGTGGGGGTCTTTGGTCACATCCCCGCAGGTGTAGGGCTGCCCCGTTGCCGCCACATAGCCGGAAATACTGCCACCCGGCTCGTCCGTCACTTTCAACCGCAGCCCAATGTGTTCTTCTGTCCAGCCCGTTCCGACGGCGACACGGATGACCAATTCTCCCGTGCGGTAGTCCATTAAGGCAATCGTGCCCCGTGTCGCCTGCACGGCTTCTAAGGCTTCTTCCAGAGTCGCCCGCAGCAGCGCCTCCGTGTCGGGCAAAGCGCTCAGAAACCGATATGCTCGTTGCAATGCGACTTCTTCATTATGTGACTGCGCGAGCGGCTGCGATGCCACAGCAAATGCCCCCTTTGCGGCGCGTTGCACCCGCCTTTTATTTTATGGCGGTCGCACCCTGCGCCGTCACTGCCTCAAATCAGCAAGCGACCGCCGAGCCCACCTCCTCCGCCTGAAGCAGCCTGATTCGCTGTCCCGCTTCAGCGGACCAGTAGGCAGCGTAGGTAACTCGCACGACATCCAACCCCAATTCACCGTCGGACAGCGGCTGCCGTTCGGGTTCCAAGACGCAACGCACGAAGTCCTCCATTTCCTGCGGGTAGCCGTTCATGAAGTCCTCGTTGACGGACGGGAAGCTCCAGCCTGCTTTTGTCTCCAACTTTTCGGCGATGTATTCGCGCTCAAAAATATGCGGTTCTGGCGCATACGCCACGCACGGGTTGTTGGGGTTGATGTGGCAGATGATGCGGCAGTTGTCGGCGAAGAACTCCATGACATTGTAGATGCCGCCCAAGCAGGTGTCATGTGCCGTTAGGACGCCGACGGAACCGTCTTCAAACTCCACGACGAGCGAACCCCAGTTTTCCACATCCTTCCACCCTGTCACAAGGTAGTTTCGGGGTTTATCGGCGAATCCGTGCACTTTCGTCAGGTTGGCGACGCGGGCTGTGACGGCGACAGGGCGGATGGGCTTGCCCAAACGCCGCAACCCCTCACGGCGCTTGACGAACAGCATCGCGCCCAACGGGTGGGACCCCAGCCGCAGCAACGCCCCACCTCCCGAAGTCCGCCATTGCATAGAGTAAGGCGAATGCGACCCGCTGTGGGCTTCCTCGCCCCGCATGTAAAGGACGATGGCATCGGCGGCGTCCAACAATCGCAACGCCTTTTGCACCGTCGGCGCGTAGCAAAAATTTTCGGCGTAACCCAATTTCACCCCGTTGCGTTGACAGGCATCCACCATCGCTTGGGCGTTGGCGACAGCCTTGGCAAACATCTCCCGCTTGCTGACCCGCTCCCCGACGAGCCCCGTGTCGTCGGCGATGTCCTCGCCAAAGTAACCTGTCAAGGGTTTCTCCACGACGACATGCTTGCCAGCCTCGGCGGCGTCAATGACGGGCTGTTTGTGGGCGTAGTTGGGCGTGACGACATCCACCAAGTCAATGTCCTTGCGGTCTAACAGGCGGCGATAATCGTCGTAGGCGTCAGGGACACCTCGCTCGCGGGCAAAGGCTTCGGCTTTCTCTTTCGTGCGGGACGCGACGGCGACGACCTCGGCGTACGGGATCGTTTTGAGTGCATCAAAATGAAAGCGGGCGGCAAACCCTACGCCGATCAGACCGATGCGCACTTTGCGCTCAGCCAACGCCCATCCCTCCTTACCTTGTTGGCGTCGGTAAGCCAATAGCAAAGGTTGTCACGCCTGCGGAAGGTTTGGTCAAGTCACGGGTGTCTTGATAGCGCCTGAAAGGAGGTGGCGCCGATGTTAACCTTAGAACACGGGCGCTTTTTGATCAAACTGGCGCGCCGTGCGATCGCAACGGCGTTGCAAACGGGCGCGACAATTTCGCCGCCTCCTGACACCCCTGAAGCGCTCAAACGCCCGTGCGGCGTTTTTGTGACTTTGCACCGCGTTGACAACGGGACGAAAACGCTGCGCGGTTGCGTCGGCGTGCCGTTACCCATCAAGCCTCTCGTGGCAGCGACGATTGAAGCGGCGCTGAACGCTGCGTTCCGCGACCCTCGCTTCCCGCCTTTGACCGCAGACGAATTGCCCCGCACGACCGTAGAAGTCAGCGTCTTGACGCCACCTCGGCTGATAGAGGTTACCGACCCCCGCGAGTATCCCAACCGCATTAAGATCGGCCGTGACGGCTTGCTGGTAGAAAGCGACTGGCAGCGGGGCTTGCTCCTACCGCAGGTCGCCGTTGAGCACGGCTTTGACCCAACGACCTTTTTGGAACAAACCTGCCTCAAAGCCGGTTTACCGAAAGACGCGTGGCGCAAAGGCAATGTCAAGGTCTTCGCCTTCCAAGCGCAAGTGTTTGAAGAGACCGCACCCGACGGCGAGGTGAGGGAAGTCCTACGCGTGGATGAGCCAAAGCCCAACGGCGGTTAACGCCGCTCTATGGGGGCACCTTGCTCGGCGACCGCGCGCACTTTGCGCTCCAAATTTTCGGGTTTATCGCGGCGGTCGTCTATGCGCAAAGTCGTCAGGATGCGCTGTGCCCCTTCTGCGATGACGGCTTCCTGCATCGCCCGCACGGCTTGCCAGACCGCGTCCAAATCACCTTCTATGGCGGTGCCCATCGGACCGACTTGGTAGCGCAACCCTTGCGTTTCGGCGACTTGCGCCAAGGCTTTAATCGCCGCAGCGACAAACCGGCTGACACCCGTGTCTTTCGTTCCGACCGGCACGATGCTGACCTCGGCGACGACCTTGGGCATTGCGTCTTTCCCCCTTGTCCTGCTTTCACCCTTCACCGAAAGTGTCCAGCCACCGTTCGTCGGTCAACTCACCGTAAAGGTCTCCGTCGGCACCGTTGCCGTCAAACCCGTCACCGCTCTGCGCTAATTGTTCAAATTCCGCCTCTTGGTAGACATCCCACGCCTCAGGGATCTCGCGGCTCAACATCGCGCAGCAATCGTCATATTCGCGGACTTTGAGGACGACGGGCATGGGGACGGCATGTCCCAGCACAAGCACTTGCTGCTTAGAGTCCAGACTCGCCAGAATGCTCCGCAACCCCATCGGGTTAGCGACTCCGGTCAGAACGGCTTGGATATCGCGCTCGTCGTTGAGTTGCGCGACGATTTTCGTCCCGATTTGTGACAGGATTTCGTCGTCAATCCCTGAGGGGCGTTGGTCTACGATCAAAAGGCTGACATAGTATTTGCGCATCTCGCGGGCAATGGTGCCGAAAATCGTCTGTCTGGCGGCTTGCGGGTTCAAAAATTTGTGCGCCTCTTCAATGACCAGCACCAGTTGGCGCGGCTCTTTCCTCGGATCCATCGTCGCCAAAAAGTCTTCCGTCATGCGGACATAAGTCTCGTGGATGCGTCGGGCGAGAATATTGGCGACCAGTAGATACGCCAACAGGCTGCTGTGGCTGCCAAACTCCAAGACGACATGGATGCCCCGTTGCAAATAGCGCATGATCGTGTTGACGATATCGCGAGGCGGTTTGCGGTTTGACGGGACGATAAAAGGCAAATCTGCAACCCGCCTGAGTTTGCGGTAAAGTGCCGCCAGCGATTCACGGTTAGCCCCGATCTGTTCCGCTAACTCCTTGATCAGCCCGTTATCGCCGAACTCCAGCAATTGCTCCAACCAGCGTGACCGAAACTTGGTGTAAACGAGGTGCGCCGCTTCCACGGCTGTTTGGTGCAACCGCAGTTCGTCCTGCAACGGTGCGATATCGTCCACAGTGATTTGGTCCATGGAAATGACGACGACATCGTCCACCGGGACTTGACGGCGTTTGGACGATTCGGGGTCCAGCGTGAAAACGGCGACGCGGTTTCCAAACAGTTGACGCAACCCCGGCACTTCCCCTCGGGCACCGCCGGTTTCTCTCAATGCTTTCCATCCGTATTCGTTATGCATGTCAAAGACCAGCGTCACGACCCTGCCTTTGCTCAACGCTGCCCAACGGACAAGTCCGCTTAAAAGCAGCCGTGTCAGGAATGTCTTGCCGGTGCCGGTTTTCCCGAAGATGCCGTTGCTGCGCTCCACAAAGCGGTGCAAGTCTATGCAGACGGGTGTCTCCATGTCCAAGGGTGTCCCGATGCAAAAGTAACGCCCGCGCGGTTCCATGTCCTCGCTACCGAAAATGCGGCTGACATCGTGTGCCGTCGCCTCGTAGACAGGCGAAAAATGGGGCGGCACCGTTTTGACCGGCTGCGGCTCGCGACGGTTAGGTCCCTCATCCCGCTCGTTTTCGCGGGGTAACGCCAGCATGGGTTTGAGCGTGACCGTCGCGTAAGTCGCCGTCCCGTTGAGCACTTCCCGCACCAAATCGTCCGTCACATCCGGCGGGTTCTGCAACACTGCAGGGTTTGTCGCGTCCAACCGCACATCGGTGATGAGGGAAAAGAAGTTCAATTTGGCGCCGTCCACGACGACGAATTTCCCTGCCTTGATGTCCTCAATGGAGCAGTCGTCTGCCAGTTTCATTTCCAGCCCTTCCGTCAAGGAGCCGCGCGTGACGACGCCCAGCAGCCGTCGCATAATCGGTCACCCGCCATATTTTGCGACAGGATAGCGCGCACGGCACACGCCGTTTATGTCTTGGGGGATGAGGACGGCAACTGCGGTTCGGGCAGTGTGGCGGGTCGCGCCGCCGCGCGAAATCGCATTTCCAGCAACTCTATCAGCAGCGCAAAGCCCATCGCGGAGTAGATGTAGCCGCGATCAAGGTGCTTACCCAACCCTTCCGCTACCAGCAACACGCCGATGAGGATGAGGAAACTCAGCGCCAAAATTTTTAGGGACGGGTGTCGGTTGATGAAATGACTGACCGTACCGGCACTGACAAGCATCACCGCCATGGCAATGACCATTGCCGCCACCATCGTCCACAAATGCCTTGCCATTCCGATAGCGGTAATGACCGAGTCCAACGCAAACACAAGGTCAATCAGCACAATTTGAACGACAGCCCAACCAAACGAGGGCGGAGCGGTCACCTTGCGTTCATGGGTGCCAACTTCCAGTTTGGTGTAAATTTCGTGGGTGCTTTTGCCGATGAGGAACAACCCACCTAACAGCAAAATGACGCTTTTGCCTGACAGCGGCACGCCCATAACGACGGCAAACGGTTTGGTCAATCCCATCAGCCATTTGAGGGTCAACAACAACCCTATCCGCATCAATAGCGCAATTGTCAACCCAACGAACCGTGCTCGCGGCTGTTGGTCAGATGGCAACTTGCCGGCGACGATGGCAATGAACACGACATTGTCAATGCCCAGCACAACCTCCATCGCCGTCAACGCAAGCAACGCCGCCAGCGCGTCCATTTGCCCTGACCTCCTGTAGCGAGGGAAATTACGGCGCCGTTTGCGGCACTAACACGACGAGGTTGTCGCGGTGAATCACTTCATCTTTGCCGTTCACGCCCAACAGGCGGGGAATTTGGTGGGAGGGAACGCCAGCGATGCGGCGAATTTGGTCGGCAGAGTAATTGGTCAACCCCTTAGCGAACAAATTACCCCGTTCATCCTTGAGGGCAACGAGGTCACCCGCACCGAAATCACCGTCCGCTGTCACGATACCCGCCGGTAACAGACTGCTTCCGTGCAACAGACGCTGCTTAGCCCCTTCGTTGACGACGATGGTGCCACGCACGCGAGGCGCGAACGCCAACCACCGTTTCCGTGCCGGCAACGACCGAACCGGCACAAACCGCGTGCCGACCTTTTCACCCCGCAGCACCCGCAGCACGACATCGGGCGCCCGCCCGTTCGCCAAAACGAGGGCAATGCCGCAGTACATCGTCACTTCCGCTGCCTGCAACTTGGACACCATACCGCCGGTGCCCCAACGCCCTGCCCGACCGGCGCTGCGCCACACCTTTTCGTCCAACACCCTCACCTCTGCTAACAACCGCTGCTGGTTGCCTTCCCGGACAAAAAACCCGTCCACATCGCTGAGCAACAGCACCAAATCGGCATCAACGACTAACGCGGTCAACGCTGCCAGCAAATCGTTATCACCGAAACGGATTTCGTCGGCGGCAACGGTGTCGTTCTCGTTGACAACAGGCACAACGCCCCAACGCAGTAACTGCAGGAAAGTGCGCTTGGCGTTGAGGAAACGCTCGCGGTCTTCTATGTCGGCGCGAGTTAGCAGGACTTGCCCGACTTGCCGCCCGTGCCGCGCGAACAGCGCGCGATAGGTGTGCATCAGCAACGATTGCCCGACAGCAGCAGCCGCCTGCTTTTCAGCAAGGCTCAGCGGAGGGCTCAGGTGCAGCGCCGCCATTCCCGACCGGATGGCGCCCGAAGTGACCAAGACGATGCGGTGCCCCGCATCCATTGCGGTGCAAATCTGCCGCACCAACTCCGCCATAAAGGCTGTGTCCAGCGTTTCTCCGTTTCCCGTCAGTGTGGAAGTGCCGACTTTGACGACAACCGTTTGCGCCATTAGTGCGACTCATCTCCTCCTTCACGGTTGAGCAGGTGGTAACTTCTCGCCGGCAAGGGCGCGCCGCACCATCTCGGGATTGCGCCACCGTTCCGCCAGCGTTGCCCCCGATGGCTGAGCGACGGTGAGTTTCACCGCCCCCGCCGCCACAAAGTAGCCTTGCGGCGTGGCGATGAGCCATTCGTCCTTGCCGGCTGCCAATTGCACCAACACCGCTAACAGTCGCCCATCTGTGTGCCACAGACGCACAGTCCCATCCCTGCTAGCGGAAGCAAATCGGACATTGTCAGGATGGAAAGCGATAGTGGTGACTTCAGCGTTGTGCCCTTGCAGCGTCGCCCGCAAGTTGCCATCGGCGTCATAAAGGCGCACCGCGTTGTCGGCGAGAGCGGCGACCAACAGTTTGCCGTCGCCACTCCACACGACATCCGAGACCGGCTGTCGCGTGTCCTCCAGTGCCCGCAGGCGTTGTCCGGTTTCGGCGTTCCAAATCCAAATGCCCCCCTCGCCGGCGCCGCTCATCGCCACCGCCAGCAAGTTGCCGTTGGGTTGAAACGCGACCTGGCAGACAGTTGCGGGGTGCTCCAGCTTGCGCACGACCCGCCAACTCTTGACATCCCAAAGGCGCACGATGCGGTCTGCACCGCCCGTCGCCAACCATTTAGCGTCGGGGCTGAAGGTGACACCCAGCGCCCAGTCGCCAGGTTCTTTCAGGGTCACCGCCAGATGCCTCTGCACTAGGTCCCACACATAGACCGTCTTGTCGGCGCCGGCAGCCACCAGCCACCTACCGTCGGGACTAAAAAGCAAGTGGTGCACCGCACCCTTCGGGTCGGCGAACCGTTGCACGGGGGTGCCCGTCGTCGCATCCAAAAGGGTGACCGATGCGGGGCGCTGTGGGTCGCCCCCGGCGACGGCGATGCGGGTGCCGTCTTTGCTGATTGCCATTGCCGTCACAGTGCCATCCATTCCTTCAAGGCTCCATCGCCCTGCCAATTGTGCTGCGGTCAAGTCCCAGCGGAGGAGTTCTTTGTATCCGCCGACGAACAGTGTCTTCCCGTCAGGGGCAAAAGCGATGGCGTTCACCGCAGGAGCCGGTCCGAATTCAACCGTCACCTCTGATGGCATGCCTACCGTCAGCAGTTGCAATTTGAATTGCCGCGGTTTCAACGCGCTTTCTACGCCGGCGCTTTCCTTTGGCGACGGCGCTGCGGCATCGTTGTTCGCCCCCTCGTCAATCCATCGCCGAAGCAATTCCAGTTCCAATGGCGTCAACGGTGGCAAGGGTTCAGGTGGCATCTTCGGTTCTTTTTTGCCTGCTACGACCAAGTAAAGGCGGCTGGCAGCGCTCTTGCCTGGCACGACGACCGGACCTTCGTGGTCACCTTTCATGATTTCGTCGTAACTGTCCAGCCGCAAACCGTGCTCTGCCTTTTTCTCGCCGTGGCAGGCGACACAGCGCTTGAGCATCAACGGTTGGATGTCCTTCGTGTAAGAGACGGGACGGCGCTGTTGTGCTGCCGTCAGCACGCTCACCGCGACGGCAGCCATCAAAAGACCGAGCAGCCAACGCAAACGCAGGGTGCGTCCCCCTTTGCAGTGTTCGGGCGTGTCCCGACAGGCATTACCTTTCAGGTCCATCGCCATGCGCTCCTTTCAACCAGTTGCGTTTTGACGCTGATTGGGTGCGTGATAAGTTTAGCATCGTGCCAAAATTGCCCTGACCTGAAAGGAGTGGCGCGGATGGCGGCTCAGCACTTTCGCGTCCTTGCCCGCGACCCCAACACGCGGGCGCGCCTTGGTGAATTGCACTTGGCGCACGGAACCGTAGCGACCCCCGTGTTCATGCCCATCGCCACACAAGGCACGGTCAAAATGCTCACCGCCGACGACTTGGAAGCGCTGGGGGCGCAAATGCTGCTGGCGAACGCCTACCACTTGCACCTGCGCCCCGGCGAAACGCTCATCGCCCAACTCGGCGGTCTGCACCGCTTCATGGGTTGGCAGCGCCCCATCCTCACCGACAGCGGCGGTTTTCAGGTGTTTAGCCTGTCCACTCTGCGGGAGGTGACTGACGAGGGCGTTCGCTTCCGGTCGCACCACGACGGCACCGACCACTTTTTGCACCCTGAAACCAGCATCCGCATTCAGGAAGCACTGGGGTCGGACATCGCAATGGTGTTTGACGATGTGGTTGCCTACCCGTGCCCCCGCGAGCAGGCGCAAGCGGCGATGGAACGCAGCCTGCGGTGGGCGGAACGCTGTCGCAAAGCCCACCGGCGCCCCGACCAACTGCTGTTCGCTATCACGCATGGTGGCGTCTACGCCGACCTGCGCCGTTGGTGCACTGAGCGGTTGGTCGCCATGGATTTCCCTGGCTACGCTATCGGCGGCTTAAGCGTCGGTGAACCGAAAGAGCAGATGTTTGGGATGGTCGCACTGTCAACGGAGTTGCTACCCGACGACAAGCCCCGCTACTTGATGGGCGTCGGCACGCCAGCGGATATCGCCCGCGCCGTCGCGCTGGGTGTGGACATGTTTGATTGCGTGTTGCCGACCCGGTTAGGGCGAACGGGCACCGCCTTCACCGCGCAGGGGCGACTGAATTTGCGCAACGCCCGCTACGCGACAGCCCTTGAGCCGCTAGACCCCACTTGCGATTGCGTCACCTGTCGCCGCTACAGCCGCGCCTACTTGCGCCATCTGTTCAAAGCGGGGGAGGCGACGGGACCGCGTTTGCTTACCTACCACAACCTGCATTTTTACCTGCGGTTGATGGACCGCTTGCGTGCTGCCATCGTCGCCGGCACGGTCCACCAGATCGTGGACGAGATGACACGCTTGTTCCCTGACGAGCCCAGCGAAAGGGAGGCGTGACCGTCACAGCGGCACCTTCAATGGGATGGGCAGCCACTGCCCGTAGCGGTAGTAACTAAGCCGCAACAGCCACAACGCCGCCAGAGCAATGGCGGTGCCCCACGCGAGGGTGATGCCCCAACGGTGCCACCACACCCTCCACGCCAGCGGTTTGCCCGTTACCAGTTCACCCACCATCAGCGCCGCAATGACCCAAACAGCGGCGAACAGCAGCACGCCGAACGGGTGCCACGCGAAGGCGTCACGGAAGTGCCCATGCGCTGCCGCTCTGATAGACCGCGTCAACCCGCACCCCGCGCACGGGTAACCCGTCAGCAACTTGAAGGCACACAGCGGCACCCGAACGGGTAGTGACGGCAGCGCATAAGCCACCACCATACCCGCTGTCAGCGCGCTCAGCAAGGCAATGCGTCGTTTCCGCCAAGCGTCCATCCCTTTCGTGCCTCCGCTGGGGGGCGACCTGTCCGAAAAATTTCACGCCAGCGCTACTACCTCGCCCTGCATCGGCACCCGCACCAGCCAACTTCGCTGTCGCAACGCTGTCGCCAACTCTGTCGCGGCGTCTTTTTCGCCGTGCACCAAAAAAGTTTGTGCAGGCGGTCGGCGAAAATGGCTTGCCCAGTTGAGCAGCGCGGTGCGGTCGGCATGGGCGCTGAAGCCGTCCAACAAGACGATGCGGGCTTTGACCTCGTGCATTTCGCCGAAAATACGCACGGGCGAAACGCCGTCCACCAATTGCCGTCCCAGAGTCCCTCGCGCTTGGAAACCGACGAACACGACGGCGTTGTTGGGATTGCCGATGCCATGCCGCAAATGATGCTTGATACGCCCGCCCGTGCACATGCCACTGCCGGCGATGATGACGCAGGGCTCACGCAACTCGTTGAGCGTTTTGCTCTCTTCTACCGTCGCGACGAATTGCAAACCAGCAAAGGTGAAAGGTTCATCGCCCTGTTGCAACCGTGCTTGCGCCGCTTCGTCGTAAAGGTCGCGGTAGCGCTGATACACCCGCAGCACTTCCCGCGCCATCGGGCTATCTACGAACACGGGCAGCGGCGGCAATTGCCCGCTCTCAATGAACTCATTGAGGGCATAGAGCACCTCTTGCGTCCGCCCGACGGCAAAACTGGGGATGAGCACCCGTCCGCCTTTACGGTAAGTTTCGTCCACGATGGCAAACAGGCGGGTCTTGGATTCGCCCAGCGGTGCGTGGTCGCGGTTACCGTAAGTGCTCTCCATCAGCAGCCAATCCGCTTCGTCCACCCTCTCAGGGTCGCGCAAGACGGGCAAACTGGGTTGCCCGAGATCGCCCGTAAACAGCAAAGTCCGTTCCGCATTGCCGTTGCGCCATCGCACCTCAACCATTGCCGAACCGAGCAAATGCCCCGCCTCGCGAAAGCGAAACCGCACCGATGGCGATAGCGTTACCCATTCGCCGTAGGGCACAGGTTCAAACCGCTCAAAAACCTTTTCGGCATCGGCAGCGGTAAACAACGGCGCCACCCACGCCCAATCTTCACCGCGCTTTTTCAGCCGCTTGATCTTCCACGCTGCGTCCTCTTCTTGCAGTTTCGCTGCGTCCAGCAAAACGATTTTCGTCAGGTCGCAAGTGGCGGGCGTGGCAAAAACCTTGCCCCGAAACCCCGCCTTGACCAGCAACGGCAACCGCCCGCAATGGTCAAGGTGCGCGTGGCTGAGCAACACAGCGGTCAGCGCTGTCGGGTCAAAGGGAAAGGGTTCGCGGTTACGCAAGTGGCGCTCTTCACCGCCTTGAAACATGCCGCAGTCCATTACGAACGCCCCTTCGTCGGTCTGCACCCAATGACACGACCCCGTCACTTCTCCTGCCGCGCCGCAAAACTGCAAGCGCATCGCCGACGCACCTCCGTGTGGGACGCTGCCCGCTGCGCCTGTTCAAAAACCGGCACGCAAACTGTCCAGCACGATGACACCGCTCGGGTGATGGTCATCGCGGATGGCAACAAGGTAGATGGCTTCCAGCGTGACAGGTTCTGTCAACCCCGATGGCAACGCTGCTTGCACCTCCCGCCACGCGTCACGCCAGTTGATGGCTGCCGCTAAATCCACGAACGCCAGTTTGCCCGTTGCGTCCCGTAATCGCGCTCGCAGCCAACATCCATTGCCGTCGCCGTAAACCCACAGCGCCAACTGTTTGGCACCGTGCGGCAATTGCCGTCTCAGCACTAAATACACTGCCCGCAACCGCTTGCCTTGCGAAAAGTCGTAGTGCACCCGCACAGCGCCCGCACCGCTGCGCTTGTTTGTCGTCGTGACGCTTACTTGCGCCTTGACCGTTTCGGGAGTCGTTTGCACCTGAACGCCGCTCAAATCGTCCAACTCGTGCAGCGTTTGCCAATCTGTTTCCCCAACGCGGACAGGCACGCGCACCGTGACACCGTTCAACATCGCTTCCACTGCTCCCTCGCCGGGGCGCGGTGCCGCCCAGAAGACGCCGTCTTGCACCGTCCCGACCTCACCCTCCACGCGCCACCGCACCGCCAAAGGGTCAAACCGCAGCGGCATCCGTAGTCCCGATGGCTCGCGACCGAAGGCTTGCACCCGCAACCGCACTGCAGCCCCTGGCGCTACGACGACCGGGTTAGGTATCACCTGCACCTCATCGGGTTGGGGATGCACACACAATCGCAGCGTAGCGGGCGCCACCGTCCCGTCGCGAGCGGCAACTTGCACGGTGATGGTTTGAGGGTTTTTGCCCGACCACATCGGCAAAAGCAGGTTGCTCCCGTCCCACCGCCACTCGCCCAGCGACGGCTCCACACGCACCGTCACGGCGTTTGCGTCAAGGGGCAACAGCCGGTAGGCAGCATCTTCGCCCCGCACCGTCAACGGCACGACGCTCCCTGCCAACCAGCACCCCTCAGGGGCTGCTACCCAAAGGCGCACCAGCGGTTGAGGCGGAAACAGGTTGAGCAACAGCAAAGCGTTGACGATGGGGCGTTCACGCCCGTCCGACGGTCGGTTGACGACCGACCCGCGCACCAGCAGCGTGGACGATCCGCCTCCGTCCAAATTGAGCCCATCTTTGCACCCCGCATTGCGCAAAAACTCCGCCAATTCGTAAAGCGACATCCCCTCGCTGTAGCCCGGCTGTCGCCCGTCCACGACGACCCACAGCAGCGCATCTTCTTTGAGCCCGACAGCGGTGCGGGGATGTTTTGTCTCGGCGAATTTGGCATTGAAGTTTTCCTGCGCATACTCCACCGCGATTTGTCCGTCACGCAACAGACGCGGACCGCCGCCGACCGCCCACACCATTTGGCGCGGGTCAAAGGAAGCGTCCAGCGGCGTCAGGTTGACCAGCAACTGCAGTTGTGCCCCTTGCGCTAAAGCCCGCGCTTTTGCCGTTGCGTCCCCCGTCACTACCAGCGTGACACCGTTAGGCAGGATGGTGGCGCCACCCGTCTCAGTCACCGCTTGCACCGTCGCTGTCAACGGCGTGTTGGGGCGCAAAGGTAAGTCTGCCGTCGCGATCACTTCCGTCGTGCCCGGCGGTGTTTGCGTCGTCGCGCCAAAGGTCGGCGTGAACAAAGTCCAACCGTTTGGGACAGGCGGTTCATTCAGCCCATTCAGCGGTGCCGTCGTGCCGTCAGGAAACTGGATGAGCGCGTTTACCTGAAACCGCGTGATCAGCACGCGTCCATCGCGCAAACCGACCAACGCTGAACGGTTGGCAGTGGGCAGACTGACCAACGCACTGTCTTGCATGTGAACGCCTAACGGGTCACCGCTGTAGTTGGTCGCTGTCATGCTGAAATAGTCGGCGTTGATAGCGGCGGCGACATAGCCCTTTTGCGCCTCCACGCGCTGGGCGATGTGCGAAAGGGGTTGACGCCCCAAACGGTTGCCACCGCCCAGCGCCGCTGTCAACGCTAATGTGTCGGGCAAAGGCAACGGAATGCGGACGACGCCGACCCAAGTCGGCGGTTGCAGGCGTTGTAGCGCCTGCCAAAACACGCCGGGCGCAATCGGTTCACTCCGAAGGATTTGCCACCCTTGGGCGAAGGCAACCGTTAGCGCTGCCGGGACGACCCCCAGCAGCGCCACCGTTCGTCGCCATCGGTCCCACAACCTCACCGTTTTCACCACCTTCCAAGTGCGGCAGGATACATTTGACAACCCGCTACTCTGAGCGCAGTGCGTTTACGCTGACCGAAGGCAAGGCTAAAATGTGTAACGCCCTATCGGGGCGTGGCGCAGTTTGGTTAGCGCGTGGGCATCGGGAGCCCAAGGTCGCCGGTTCAAGTCCGGCCGCCCCGACCATTGGGTGCTTTTAAGGTGTTGCGTCGTGTCGGCGCTGTTCGCGCCACCGCCGGTAAGCCGCTACCGCTTGTAAATGTTCAGCGTAAGTGCGGCTGAAAATGTGCGACCCATCGCCCCGTGCCACATAGAACAGGTAGGGCACTTGAGCGGGGCGCAGCGCTGCTAACAACGATGCCAACCCCGGACTGCAAATGGGTCCTGGCGGCAACCCCGCATAACGGTAAGTGTTGTAGGGCGAATTGACTTGCAGGTCGCGGTAAAGCACCCGCCGCTTGCGTTGTCCCAACGCGTAAAGCACCGTCGCGTCAATCTCCAACCGCATCCTGCGCCGCAGCCGGTTGAGGATCACGCCCGCCACGACGGGGCGCTCCTCGTCCAACTTGACCTCCCACTGCACCAGCGATGCGATGGTGACTAACTCCCGCAGCGAAAAGGGGCTGCGCACGATGTCATCGCGGTAAGGGAGCCAAAAGCGTCGTGCGAAGGCGTTGACCATCTGCTGGACGATGTAGGCTTCTTCGCCGGGGCGCAACGGGGGCAAAGAATAGGTGGCAGGAAACAACACGCCTTCCAAATCGCCCCGCCAAGGAAACGGCACGGTAACTTTGCCTTCGGGGTTCCGCACGATGTCCATAAACCGTTCGGCGCTGCCCAAGCCCAACCGCTCCACGCGCTCCGCGATTTCCCGCGCCATCATCCCTTCCCATACTGTCAGGCGAATGAGTTCGGGGCGCGTTTCCGTGAGCCAACGCACCAACCGCCACAGCGCGATGGGCGTCGGGATGCGGTAAATGCCCGCTCGCAACCGCTGCGGCAAGCGATGCCATCGCGCCAATTGCTCAAACCACCAACGGCTGCGAAGCAACCCCAGGCGCTGTAGCGCTGCCGTGACCTGAGCAAAGGTGTCGCCCCGATGAACGGTCAAAGTCACCGTGCCAGTGGGTCCGACGGGTGCGAACAGCAACCATGACCACCAACCCAGCGTCAGCCCGGCGACAACGGCGATAAGCACCAAAAGCCGGCGTGCCATTTCCACAGAGCCCTTTCGTTCAAAGGTTCAAGGGGTGTTTGTTCACCGTCGCCAGTGGTGCGGCACTTCGTCCTCTTTCCACCAAATGCCAGGGATGGATTCACCGCAATCGGGGCACTTGCCGTCCTTCAAGCGGTAGCGGAGCACTTGAAACCCGTAGCGCTCAATGAGTAGGGTGTGGCACTTGGGGCAGTAGGTGTTCTCGTAAGGTCCGACCATGCCTGGCAAGTTGCCCGCATAGACGAACTTCAAACCTTCCTCATAGCCGATTTCGGCGGCACGGATAAGCGTCTTAGCGGGCGTGCTACTGCGGTCGGTCATCAAGAAGTCAGGATGGAACGCCGTCACATGCCACGGGATGTCGGGTGAAACGGAGGCGATGTAACGGGCGGCGTCGCGCAGTTCCTCTTCGCTGTCGTTGAAGGCGGGCACGATCAAAGTCACAACCTCCACCCAAAAGCCCCGTTCCCAAGTCCATCGGATGGTGTTGAGCACCGTCTCCAACTTGCCACCCAATGTGCGGTAGTTGTGTTCGCGCATGGACTTCAGGTCAATCTTGTAAAGGTCCACGAAGGGGCGGATGTAGTCCAAGACTTCGGGCGTGGCGTTGCCGTTGGAGACATAACTGCCGACCAAACCGTGCTTTTTGCCCTCGCGGAAAATCGCCACCGCCCACTCGCTGGTGATGAGCGGCTCGTTGTAGGTGCTGGTCAGGACCTTCGCCTTGTAGCGGAGCGCCATGCGGACGAACTCTTCGGGCGTGATGGGGGTAAAGTCTGCCAGCATCGTCGCCACCGCATCCCGCATCACTTGGCTGATTTGCCAGTTTTGGCAATAAGGGCATTGCAGGTCACAGCCCAGCATCCCGAAACTCAGCGCTTTGGCGCCGGGGTAGGCGTGGAAAAAAGGCTTTTTCTCAATGGGGTCAAGGTGGAGCGCCCCGACATATCCCCAAGGGACATACAATTTGCCGCCTTCGTTGTAGCGCACCCGACAAACACCCGGCAAACCGTCAAAAATGACGCAGCGGTGCCCACAAGCAAAACATTCCACCTTGCCATCGTCCAAGCGTCGATAAAGTTCGCCTTCGCGGGAAAACTCTTTGAGCACTCGGGCGATGGGCAGTTGCTGCACCTCTTTGACTTTCAGGCGGCGATGTTCTAAGGTCGCCATCGCGGCTCACCTCTTGGTATGCCGTCGGGGCGCTGCTTAGCGCGTCCCTACAGGCACTTACACGAAGGGCTGAAAGTGCCGCCGCAACCCATCGGCAATTATAGCCTGCTCACAAAGACAAAGGCATGCCGATGCCCTGCGCGGTTGCCCGTTCGTAAACGACTTTGCCCACTGCCAAATCCCATAAGGCGATGCCCTGCGACTCAAAAAGCGTGATTTCGTCAGGGCTCCCACGCCCCGGCGCTTTGCCTGCGACGACTTCGCCCAACTCCGTCAATCGGTCCCACGCTACATCGCCCCGTTCCGCTGCCATCAGGAGGTCGCCACATTCGTGTTGCGCCTGTTGACGGTCGTCCACGACGATGCGATGGCATCGCTTCACCGCTTCGCCGTCCAATTCCCGCCGCACCAACATGTTGCTGCCGACAGCGTTGATGTGTGTGCCCGCTTTCAACCACTCGCCGCGCAGCACGGGGTCTTTGGAAGTCGTAACGGTCACGACGATGTCGGCGTCGCGCACCGCCGCTTCCGCCGACCCCACGGCAATCACGGGCAAATTGAGTCTCTGCCCCATCGTCTGCGCGAACCGTTCGCGCCGTTCGGGCGTGCGACTGAAGACGAAGACGCGCTCGACGGGACGCACTTGGCAGAGCGCGAGCAGTTGCGTTTCAGATTGAAAGCCAGCGCCGATGATGCCGACGGTGCAGGCGTCGGGGCGTGCCATGAACTTGGTCGCCACACCCGATGCAGCACCCGTGCGGATTTGCCCCAACTTCGCCGCTTGCGCCACCATCAGCAACTCGCCGTCAGCGCCGTAAAGGAAAAAGAGCGCCGAACGGGGTGTGTAAACCTTGAACGCCGTCATCTCCCATGCGGGCACAGACGCACCCATCCAATGCAACAATACGCCGTTGCGTCGCACCCGTTGACGGGGATGGTTGACGGCTTTGCCTTCCCCGTGCAAGCGCATGACCTCTTCAACGGCATGCAGCGCCGTCGTCATATCCAGCAGCGCTGCGACTTGCTCTTCGGTCACGAACAGCGCCATCATTGTTGCCCCCTTTCGCGGTGACCGCCGCATATTTTACGCGGGGTGAGTGACCATGCGTGGCAGCACGGTTGCCCTCATCGTGGTTATCGGCATCGCGCTCATGGTCGTATCGCTGCGGGTGTTGCGCCCCCGTTTGGAGCGGCAGCGGGAGGAGCAACTGGCGAAACTGTGCGAGTCGCGGTTGGGGCGGTTGGCGATGGCGTTGCAACTTTACTTGGAACGCTCCGACAACTTGCTCCCGCCCGCTCCAACTTGGTGCGATGCGCTGGAAGAATTCGTCCCACCCAGCCAGCGCCCCTTTGTCTTCCGCTGCCCGAAACTGGAACCGCAAGGCGGCTACGGTTACGCCATGAACGCCTACGCATGGGACGCCGAGCACCAAACGCCCCGTTGGCATCCTGAGATGTATCCGCAAAGCAAGGTCGTCCTCATCTACGAGACGGCTCAAAAGCGCCGCAACGCCACCGGCACGGGCAACGACATCCCCGCAAAGGGACGCCACGACGGCAAGATTTACTTGCTCTTTGCCGACGGCTCCACGATGGCGGTGACGCCCGACGAGTTGCGGGCGTTGCGAGAGCGGGGCGAAGTGTTGTTCAAGCCGCTGCCACCCCCTCGTTAAGTGTGACAGCCGTCACAGAAGGTAAGCGTGCGTTTGTGGCATAACGGCATCGGTTCCCTCCCTCGCTGAGGTGACAGGGCATGCCCACATGGCAGCAGGGGCTTATCGGCGTGCTACTGGTGATGGCGGCGGCGAAGGGGTTGGGCGTCACCACCAGTTTGAGCCGTTGGCTGATGGATGTCCACTGGCGCTGGCAAACGGCGTTGCGCCCCCCTGCGTTCCCCGACGACATCGTCATTGTCGCCATTGATGACAAGAGCGTGCAACGGTTAGGGCGCTTGCGCTATTGGTCGCGCCGCCGCTACGCCGAACTTTTAGACCACCTGCGGCACGCGAAAGCCGTCGGCATTGACATTTTGTTCGCTGAACCCGATGAGCGCGACCTGGCAGGCGATGAGGCGCTCGCCCAAGCCCTTCGTCGCCATGGGCGGGTCGTTTTGCCCTTTTACCAGTGGCAGGGTCGCCTCCTCTCCGCTCAGGGGCGTCAAGCGACGGAACGCCTCATGACGAAGTTACCCGCTGCACCGCGAGGTGTCATTTTGCCCGTCACTTTCGCCGCCGCGTTTCAACCGCCATTGTCGCCGCTGTTGGATGCCGCTGTCGCCGTCGGTTACGCTGATGTCAACGCCGACCCTGACGGCGTTTATCGGGCACCAGTGCTGTTGCGCCAGACCAACGCGGGGAAGTTGATGCCGCATTTCGCGTTGGCGGTTGCTTGCGTGGCGCAGGGCGTGCCTCTGGACGACGCTGTGCATCCAAACCCGCTCACCTTACGGTGGGGGCAGCGCCGGATCTCGTTGGACGATGGCGTGTTGCATTTGCGCCCTATCGCTCGGCGCAGTGACCGCTTTACAGGAGTAGGCGCATCCGTGCCGACGGTCAGTTTTGTGGATGCGTTAACGATGCCGCCCGAAAAGTTTGCGGGCAAAATTGTGCTGGTCGGTGAAACGGCAACGGGCACGACCGACATCCGCCCGACCCCACTGGACAACGGGCTGCGCGGCGTGGAGTTGAACGCCGAAATCCTCGCCAACTTGCTCCACCTTCCGCCTGTCCGCCCTTTGCCCCTTGCGCTGCAATGGCTACTGATTGCGTTAGCGGTCGGCGCCCCTTGTTGGCTTTACACGACGATGGGCGTGCGCCCAGCGACCGTTGGGGCGACGGCGGCGCTGCTCGGACTCATCGCTGCGATGGAGGGAGCCTTTTGGTGGGGGCAACGGTTGCCGCAGTGGGGCACACCCCTGATGGCATGGTTGAGTGCGACTTTGCTAATGGGCTTACACCGCTTGGCGCAAGAAGAGGCACAAAAGCGTCAAATCCGCCAAACCTTCTCGCTCTATGTCGCCCCTGAACTGGTGGAAGAGATTGTCCAAAACCCTGCCACTGCCCATCAGGAAGGGGTGCGCCGTCGCGTCGCTGTCCTCTTCTCCGACATTCGCGGTTTCACGACTTACTCCGAGCAAAACCCGCCCGAATTGGTCGTGCGACAAATGCGCGAATATCTGACCGAGATGACGGCAGCCGTTCAGAACCATCGGGGCGTTCTGGACAAGTTCATCGGCGATGCTGTCATGGGGCTGTTTGGACCGTTTCTACCCGATGACGCCAACCTCAGCGCCCTTGCCGTTGCGTCCGCGCTGGAAATGCTGGAACGGTTAGAACGGTTGAACGTCCATTGGCAGCGACAAGGGTTGCCAACTTTTCGCATCGGTATCGGCGTTCATGTCGGCGAAGCGATGGTCGGTAACATCGGGTCAGCGCAACGCGTGCAATACACGGCGTTGGGCGACACGGTGAACTTGGCGGCGCGCTTGCAAACGATGACCAAAGATTTTCAAGCCCCGCTCATCGTCAGCGAGGCGGTGCGGGATGAATCCGAAAAAGCGTTGGGCGATGCGGTCGCGTTCACCGATTTAGGCTCCGTGACCGTGCGGGGGCGGGCGCAACCCGTGCGGGTTTTCGCTGTCCGCCGCCGTCACGCCTCTCAGGAGGTGACGAGCGATGTGGCGCCGGTCCGCCAAGACCAAGCCCCAAAGTGATGCCGAACGGTTGGCGGAGATCCTGAAAGAAGCCGAACGAGAGCACATCCGCAAAGAGCGTCGCAAACGCCGCCGCGACTGGTTCGCCTGGTTACGGGAAGTGCCCCGTTGGGTCAAAACGCTTGTCTTCATCGTTGTCGCCCTCCTCGTCATCCTCGTCGGCGACGGCGTGCGACGAGAGGCGAAGGAGTTCAAGGCAACCTTGGTCGCCTTCGCTGGTTCGGTCATGGTCTTGCAACGCGGCAGTAACCGTTGGGTCGTTGCCAGCATGGACATGGCGCTGCGGGACAAAGATGTCGTGCGAACAGGCGTTAACGGCACCGCGACTTTGGTCTTCCCCGATGGCAGCGCTATCCAGTTAGAGCCGAACACCGAATTTGAGGTGCGGCTATTGGACTTCGTGCGGGGTGGTTTGCGCGACCGCTCGTTCATGGTGCGGTTCGGCGCGGCGGTCGCGTATGTCTCGCAATTTTTCGGTGTCCGCTCCCAAGCGACGGTCTGCACCCCGACCGCTGTCGCAGCGGTGCGGGGCACCGGTTTTCGCGTCGTCTATGACCCCAACACCAAGCAAACGCTGGTGCAAGTCGTGGACGGTGCGGTGCGGTTTCGCACGCCCATCACCGAAACGGCGTCGCCGCCAGGGCAGATGGCAGCCGCCAGCGGTTACCAACTGACCGGCACGCAACCTTTGCCACCTGATTACCAACGGGTGTTGACGGCGACCGTTAATCAACTCCGCCGCTTTGAGCGACCGCCTCACTGGTTACAGCAAATTGAATGGACGATCAACAATGTGCTGGACCCGCTCCTGCAAATCTTGGGCTTGGCGCCAGGCGGTTGGAGTTACGCGTCGACGAATTTTGCCCGTCGCACGATGTGCATGGAAGCGCTGCGCCGATTGCGCGCCCACCTTGAAAGCCTTAACGAAGTGCCCGATGACCTCAACCCCGTCACGCTGCAAGAGTTGACAGGGCTGCACCCGCGCGAGAAGGAACGCATCCTTAGCGCCTTTGCGGGCAACATGCTGGAGAGTTACCGTAAAGTCGGGCGCGACCAGTACATCGTCCGCGCCCGTGCCAAAGACAAAAAGCGCACCCTTTACGAGATGACCGTCGCCGAAATCCGCCGAGTGCCCGAGTGAACCGAACGCATCGCCCTTTGATGTCACGGCATCGGCGAAAACCACTCAGCGTCGCCGATGAAGGCACCGACCGTTTGCTCCCACTTACCTTGCGCCTTCAAAATCAGTTCCACGACTTCCCGCACGGCGCCGTCGCCGCCGCGCCGCTGCGTGATGTAATGCGCCACCCGCTTCACTTCGTCCACCGCGTTAGCGACAGCGACGGCAAAGCCGGCGCGTTTCATCGGCGGGATATCGGGCACATCGTCGCCGATGTAAGCGACTGCCTCCAAGGGCAACCGCAGTTGGTCGCACAATTGCTGGAGTGGCGGCAACTTCTGGAAAGTGCCCATGACCAAATGCGTGATGCGCACTTCCTCGGCGCGTTTGCGGACGGCTTCCGTTGCCCGCCCCGTGATGAGTGCCGTTTGCAACCCCGCCAAATGCGCCACCATCAACCCTACGCCGTCCTGCGAGTTGAACAGGCGCATTTCCGCGCCGTTACTCAACAGCGCGATTTCGCCACCTGTCAACACGCCGTCCACATCCATGACCAGCAACCGCAGACCTTGCAATCCCGTCGGGGGCAACGACCGTTCCGTCCAAGGCAATGCCCATCGCTCCTTTCGCCCTCAGATGCGCCACTGTTCGCGGTGGTAAGCCATGTCCCAAAAGAGCCACTCAAAGCGACTTGTCGTGACGAAATGCTGGCGCATCGCGGCGCGTTGGTCATCGGTCAAAGTCGCCGCGATGCGGTCGGTGACGGCAAGGACTTGGCGCACGACCCCCTCAAACTCGGCGCTGGCGTAAGTCTCAATCCAGCGCCGATAAAGCGGATGGGGTGAACCCCGCTGCTCAAGGGCTTTGCCGACTTCCCAGTAAATCCAGTAACAGGGCAAAAACGCCCCGAGGCTCTCGTAAAACGGGCGCTCGTAGGCGACCCGCAGCAGGTAACTCGTGTAGAGCAAATTGGTCGGCGCCATCGGTGTCGCCCACACTTGCTCGGCGCTCATGCCCCATGCGCGGAAAAAACTTTCGTGCAGCGCCCGTTCCACGACGATGGCGGTTTTGGCGTGGTCGCAAAACATCACCAACCCTTCGTCGTCGGGCGCTTTCGCCCCCAGCACCGCCAACCCGCGGGCAAAATCCCGCAGGTAAAGGGCATCCTGCACGACATAGAAGCGGAAGGCGTCTTCGTCCAAAGTCCCGTCCGTCAACCCCGCCAAAAACGGGTGATCAAGGATTCGGGCAAAGATGGCGCCGATGCTCTGCCACAATTGTTGGGTGAAGGGCATGGCACTTTCGCCCCCTGCTTCCCTGAGCGTGACGGCACACGGAAAGTTTGTCAACATTTACGACCCAAACGCATCGGGTGCCGCACGAAGCAAAACTAACGGTGAGCGACGCTATGAACGGGCGACAACAGGGAGAACGCCTTTTGGCATTCGTGCCTGACGCACTGCGCCCCCGCTTGTGCGCGGCGTTGACAGCAGCGCTGGACGCTGCGCCTGACCCTGACAGCGCCCTAACGCACCTGTCGCGCTTCGTGGAAGCGGCGGGCACACCCCTTGCCGTGTTGGAGTATCTCGCCGATGACCCTGCGACGCTGGAGGCGCTGCTCACCGTGTTGGGCGGCAGCCACTTTGCTGCCCGCACACTGGCTTTGCATCCCGAATACTTGGAACTGCTCACTGACCGCCACCGCTTGGCGACACCGAAAGGGTTGGTGAAGTTGCAAGCGGAAGCGGACACCGCCCTGTCGCCCTTCCGCACCCTCCCAAGCAAACTGGATGCGCTGCGCCGGTTCCGTCGGCGCGAAACGGTGCGCCTTATCGCCGCCGACTTGCTGGGGCTGATGGATGTGCCGACGGTCACCGCTGAACTGTCGGCGCTCGCCGAAGCGGTGATCAACGCGGTCGTGGCGTTGATTGCGCCTGACCGTTGTCGTGTGCTTGTCGTCGCCTTCGGCAAGTTGGGCGCGGGCGAACTCAACTACAGTTCGGACATTGACCTCGTGTTGTTCCACGAAGGCGACAGCGCGGTCGCCGAACGATGGGCGCGCAAGGTGGTGACGGCGTTGAGCGAAGTCACCGATTACGGTCGCCTCTACCGCGTGGATTTGCGGTTACGCCCTTACGGTGCGACAGCGCCGCTGACTTTAGCGCTGGACGCCGCTTTTGCTTATTACGAAGCCCACGCCGAACCCAGCGAACGGTTGGCGCTGCTGAAAGCCCGTGCCATTGCGGGTGACCCACAAATAGCGCAACGCTTTGAGCAATTCCGTCACGCCTTCGTTTTCGGCAGCCCGTTGGAAGCCGAGGAGTTAGCATGGCTGTTGCGCGTCAAAGCGCGCTCTGAAGCCGCGTTTGCGACCGACGGGGCTGTCAAGCACGGTTTGGGTGGCATCCGCGATGTGGAGATGACCGTCCAGTTTTTGCAACTGGCCTTTGCCCACCGCTTCCCCGACCTTGCGGTGCGGGACACGCTGACCGCTTTGGAACGCTTGCAACACCACGAGTTGCTCACCGCTGGCGAAGCCCATGCGTTGCGGGACAGTTACCTCTTTCTGCGCCGCTTGGAACACATGCTGCAAATCGCCGAAGATTTGCCCTTGCAAACGCTACCCAGCGACGAACGAGAGTTAAACCGCTTGGCGCGCTGCATGGGCATGGCAAAGGGCGACGCGCTGCTTTGCGCCTTCACCCGTTGCACGCAAACAGTCCGCCAAATTTACGAAGCCGTCACGGCGGAGTTGGCGAAGGCGTTGGGCGTTTCGGAGAGCACGATGCTGGCGCTGCATATCGCCAGCGGGCTGGAAACCGATACCCGCTCGTTAAGCGCTTACGGTTTCACCCAACCGCAAGACGCCCGACGCCGTCTCGCCCGTTTGGTGCATGGCGAAGCGACAGCGGGGTTGCCTTGGCGCGAACGCGTTGCGGTCATGCGGGTGTTGCCCAGCGTGTTGGATGCCCTCGCCCAAACGCCCGACCCCGACACTGCGTTGATGCGGCTGGAAAACCTCATCGCCGCTCTCGGACCGCGCCACGCCGTTCTCGACAGTTTGAGCAGCAACCCGTTGGCGCTGCGGGCGTTGGCGTTGGTCGCATGCTTTAGCGAACCGCTGTGTCAACTGGTGCAACGCTATCCTGAAGTGCTGGAAAGCTGGTTGGCGGGCGTCACGCCCGCGTTGCCCGATGTGGCGCAATGGCGCGCCTTGGTGCGAGCGGCAGTCGTCGCCGACCCGACGCAGTTGCCCCGAACGCTGCGACGGCTCAAAGGGCGATGGGCGGTGCATTTGGGCTTTTTGCACTTGTCCCGCTTGGCGAACGGTGATGCGATTGGACGCGCTTTGGCGCACCTCGCCGATGCCCTTGTGGACGCCGCTGTCAACGCTTTGACCCAACCGATTGCGTTGCGCCTTGCAGTTTTGGCGTTGGGTGGATGGGGTAGCGGGGAGCTGCATTTCGGCTCGGATCTGGACTGCGTTTTTGCCCACACCGGTGACCAATTGCTCGCCGACAAAACGGTGCGCCGGCTGCGCGCATTGTTGGGCGATTTGACCGATGAAGGGGTTGCTTACCGCTTGGATTTGCGCTTGCGCCCGACGGGACAGGAAGGTGCCCTCACCAGCGATTGGGCTGCGTGGCAGGAATTTGCGGGGCACCGCTTTGAAGCATGGATGGCGTTGGCGTGGACGCGGTTGCGATGGGCAGCGGGCGATAGATGCATCGGTGACGCTGTGACCGCTGCCGTCACACAGCGCCTTTACGAACGCCCGTTGAGCGACGCCGAGTGGGCGGAGTTGCGCCACCTGTTGGAGCGCATCCGCACCGAACATCGCCCACCCGCTCAAGTCGTTGACCTCAAACACAGCGATGGCGCCCTGTGGGACATTGAATTGCAAGTCGCCGAACGGCAATTGCGTGACGGATGTATTGATCCGCTGTTGCGCACTCCATCCACCCTGCAGGCGTTGCAACGGCTCGCCGAGCGGGAGATGCCATGGCAATCAGCGTTGCGCGTTTACCGCTGGTTGCGGGAGTTGCGGTTGTGGCTGAGTTGGATGCACCCCGATGCACCGCCACGCTTTGTGTTAGGCGACCGTGCCGAAAAGTTGCTGGCGTGGTTGGACTCCAACCCTGCGCCCTTGACCCAAACGGATTTAGTGCCTGTTGACGATGCCGTTGACCGTTTCCGTCAGCGTTGGCGGCAGCGCAGCCCGCTGCCGTGACGATACGCTTTCAGGGACTGTCCGCATCTGCCTGCGCTTTCACGAACCGCAGAAAGGCGCGGGTGACAGGCGACAGCGTGCGGTCGCGCCACACGACGCCGTAAAAGTGGCGGACGATGCCTCCCTCTTGCAACCGCACGACCGCCAACTTTTGTAAATCCCGTTCGCACTCCACAGCGCGGATGGACACTGCTCCGACGCCGCCACCTGCAGCGACGAATTGCTTAACGGCTTCTGTGCTGCCCAGTTCCGCGACGAGATTCATCCGCCGCAGCGACAGGTGATGGTGAGCGAGAAATTGCTCCAACGCCGAGCGCGTCCCCGAACCTTGCTCGCGGACGACCAGCGGCTGCGTCAGCAACTCAGTGATGGGCACGCGTTCCCGCCCCGCCCATTCGTGGTCGGGCGGGACGATGAGCACGATTTCGTCGCTCCACAGCGGGATGATCCGCAGCAGCGGTTCGCGCGGGCGGACACCGACGATGCCCAACTCCATTTCGCCGTTCAGCACCCCGTCCACGATTTGCCCGCTGGCAGCCAGTTGCATCGCGATGTGCACCGACGGAAATTGCCGACGAAATTGCGCCATTAAAGGCGGCAGGATGTATTGCCCTGGGATGGTGCTGGCGCCGAACACCAACCGCCCCGCCAACCCGCCGACGAATTGCGCCAACTCTTGCAATGCCCGATTGTGTTCACTCAGCAGCGTTTTGGCGTGGCGGTAAAGGAGCCTGCCAGCAGGGGTCAAAGTCACGCGCCGCGTCGTGCGGTCAAACAGTTTGACGCCCAAGCGTTTCTCCAGCGCCGCGATGTGGGCGGTGACCGTCGGCTGCGACAGAAACAACGCCTCCGCCGCCCGCGAAAAACTCCGCTGTTCTGCGACCGTGCAGAAAATCTCCAACTGCCAAAAGTCCAAGCGCACCTTCGGGTGCTCCATCATCGTCACCAGCCTGTTGACGGTCTCGGCTCCGGCTTTACTGATGCGGCAAGAATTGTAAGGGGGCGCTCAGCCCCGCCTTCTGTGACAGGGCGGCGCCCGTTACCTGCGAACGAAATCCGTCCAGTGTGACGGCAGCAAGGCAACGGTTATCGGGCGGAGACGGTGACAGGCGGCACAATCACTTGTTCCTGCGGGGCATAGTATTCGTAAGCCGTCGTCCGTCCCGTTTTGGCGCGGACAGGCATTTTTGCCCGTAACCGAAATTGCCACGCAACAGTTGCGCCGCCATCAATGCGTTCAAGGTAGCAGATCACTTGTCTCGGCGTCAACTCAAACTTTTGTAGCACTTTCCGTCCCACCAAGTTTGCCAGGTCATCTGTCAGCACTTCAAAGCCGGGGGGAACGCCGATGTCCACGATGACCATTTCCGCCGCCATCGGGCGACGGTTCGCCACTTGCACGCGACAAGTGACGGTCTCGTTCGTTTGCAACTCCGTGCGGTCGTAGTTGACCCGCACTTGCAACGGCTCCTCAGGTGCAGGCGGGACAAGTTCCCAAGGCAAGTAAAAGCGAGCGCTCACCTGAAACAGTAAGGACGCGGGGCTCTTCTCATCCGTTGGCGCAAATTCCAGCGTCACTTCGTTGCTTTCTTCGCGCACAAACTTGGACGCATCCACTGTGCGCACGATGTCAGCGTTTTCAGGCACGATGCGCCATTCAGCGACCTGTTCGCCGTTGACCCGCACGACAAGCGTGCCGTTGACGGGCGCGCCTGCTCCTTCAGCCGCTAGGAGAAGCGCCTTCAGCGCCCAAATCGTCGCCTGCGTCGTTTGCCATGTCCCGAAGGCGTCTTTACTGCGCACCAAGTAAGTCAGCGCTTTGTTGATCAAGGTCGGGTAACCGCCATGCCGCAGCAACGCGTAAGTCGCCAACGCCGTCGTCTCCAAATCGCCACTTCGCCCGCGCCCATGAAACGGTGTCGGCGCTTTGCTCTCCCAGTAGGCAACCTCGTCACTTTCCTTCGCCATACTTGCAAGGCGCTTTGCGATGTGGTCAATCAACGCCGACAAATTTTTCGTCGCTTTGCTGCCCTGCGTCCCGACTCCCGCGCCCCATTCCCGTGCCCCGATGAAAGCGTTGAGCATGACCGCTAACGCGTAAGCGTCATCGGCTTCATGAGCGTGTTCGCCCAAGTAACCGATTGCCTTTTGCAGCGCCGTTTTCACTCGCCCCTCGTCTCCCGTCCCACGCCCCGCCTCACTGATCGCCCAAGCGATGTAAGCCGTCGCCCGCAACACATCGTTTTGGCGGTTGATAGCACCCTCGCGGATACCGAAGGCATCGGGCGTCCATGAGCCATCGGCGTTTTGCTGGCTGACGAGCCAATAAGTGGTGCGGGCAATCAATTGCGGGTCAATCTCGTGAACTTTGCTCATGTCCGCAAATTCCAGCAACCCGTAAGCCGTCAAAACTTTGTGGGCGGGCGGGTCGCCAAACCAGCTGAAACCGCCGCCTCGCACCTCAAAAGTCAGTAGCCGTTGGTAGCCAATCGTGATGAATTGGCGCGCTTTCATTTCCGTCTCAGGTTGCGCCTTACCGGTCCGCTTTAGGTAGCGCAGGACGAGCACATTCGGGTAGGTGACGCTGCTGGTCTGCTCAAAGCAGCCAAAGGGCATGCGCAGCAAGTTTTCCAAGCCGTCCAGCACTTGCGCAAATGCGCCTGCATACACCTTGACGAACAACCCACTTGCCCCATCAATCGCCTCACGCGGGATCTTCACCCTCACTGTCCGCCTTACGCGTCCCGTTATTTGGTCGCTGACCGTTTGCCAAAACTCCTTGCCGTCAGGCAACACAGAAACGGTGCGCTTGACAGCGTCGCTCATCGCGTCACCGTAGGCGTAAACGGTGATGGCGTGGGCGCCGAGTCGCGCCGCTTTCAAGCGGAAGCGGCAAGAGGTGACCTCGTTAGGTCGCAGCGTGATGCGCATTTCGCGGTCGCTGAGCAGTTCAAAGCCGTCACCGACTTCCAACCGTAGCCGCACCGTTTGTGGGCGCGCAAGGTAGTTGTAAATCGCGACGGGCACGGAAACTTCGTCACCTTGCGTGAAAGCGACGGGCAAGTCAATGTCCACGAAAAAGTCTTGGAACACGCGGATGGGCAGTGTCGTTGAACCCAACTGCCCCGCCAGCGAATTGCCCAGCGCTGTTAGGCGCCAAGTCGTGATGCTGTCAGCGAGCGGCAACTTCAACGCTGCCTCGCCCCTCTCGTTCGTGATGACCTGCGGGTTGACAAACAGCGTTTCGGGAAAGAATTGGCGGACGCGAACTTCGTCAGGGACGGGAGACACGGACCGGGGGGCAGGAGCCGCTTTTGCCGCCTCTAGGCGCAAGACAGTCGCGCCCAAAGCAGGAGCGCCAAAGGCAATTCCATCCACAAACACGGCTTCGTTGCGGGCGAGGACGCGGATTGTGCCCTCACGCCCTACCCTGTCCGCAAAGGCGACGATGTCGTCGTCGGTGCCGAATTTGCCGTCCAAGCCCGCGCACTCAAGGCGAAAGCCCAAGCGGAAGTTGTCCAGTGCTTCCAAGCGGTAAGGATTGCCCAGCGGGTCGCGAATGTCTTTGTCGGTCAGCAACCGTGCCGTCACAAGTTCGCTCAACGCCTCGGCAGCAGGCGGATAAGTGCCCTTCATGTGTCGGTAGGTCTCCAGCGCCTTGCGGATTTTGGTCGCCGCATCTTCCACGAACTTTTTCCATCGCTCTCGCACTTCCTGCGCTTTGCGCTCGTAGGTGCTGACGCGCAAAGTGTGCGGCGACGGTGGCGCTACCGCAGATAACAAAATTTGCGCCATCCGCTGCACCTGCACTGCGTCCTCCACCTTGCGCCTTTCATCCCGCCTCAGCAAGATGGGGCGCAAATCCCATCCGTGCACCTCGTATCGGGGCGTCAACAACTCCTGCTCCAGCGCAAAATAAAGGCGCTCCAAGCCCGGTTGCATCTCCGCCAACGCAAGCACGCTTTCGTCCACGACCGCGATGCCCAAGGCTGCGACGGTCGGTTTGCCGTCTCGGTCGGTGACTGTGAAGCGCACTTGTGCCGTTTCGCCGGGACGATAGGTCACTTTGTCGCTGTTGACCTTGACGCGCAGTTCGTTAGCGGGTTCAACAAAGACGACTTTCGTATCGCGCACGATGTCGCCGTCAGCGGTGATGCGGTAGGCGTGCAACACGAGCGTGCCCGCAAGGTCGGGTGTCAGCGTCAAAGCCAAAGAACCGCGCCCGTTATGCAACTCCACCGTTTTCGTCAGCGCCGTTTGGCGATGCACAATTGCGTCGACGAAAACGGGGGACATGGGACGGGGGACACGGGACACGGCAAAAAGGTCAAGGCGCAAGGTGTCGCCGACTTTGGCGATGGCTTTGTCCACCCGCAGCAAGACGGCTTCATCGGACGCCGATAACGCCAATGCCCGCTGCACTTGCGCCCGATTGCCTTTTTCGTCCGTTGCCATCACCGTCACGGTGACAGGCAAGTGGGGTTCATCAGTGGCGGCGGGTTGGGCTTCGCCTCGGAAGAGCCGGCGGACAAACGGCGCGGGCGCACCGAACCCCGACCCCTTTCTGCCGCCTTGCGGCAATGACGCTGGCTTCAACTGCACCGTCACTTCCCCGATGCCCGCTGCATCCGTCTCCCCTCTCACCGCAAACCCTTGCCCCACGACCTCAAATCGGCACTTTGCAGGTGTTCCGTCAGGGTAAGTCGTCACGATGAACAGACGCATCGGTAGGTCGGGTTTGAGCGTGGCGCTTTCGGGCACGACGGCAATGTTGATCGGTTCGCTGCTGACGGGCAGCGTGAGGCTGGTGCGTTCACTGTGGTCAGCGGTGTCGGTGACGGTCGCTTCAAGGCGTAACAGCGCATTGCCGCTTTCTAATGGGAGACCGACAAATTTTTCGGGCAACTGCGTCTCAAATTGCCAAACGCCCTTCTCGTCCAGCGTGCCGCTCAGTTCAGCGATGTCGTGCCATCCAGCGGCGAAAGTGCTCAGGCGCACAGTGACCTTGCCATGCCTGACGGGCTTGCCAAAAAAGTAAGCCGCCGAAATTGTCCCGCGCAATGTTTCTGCCGGCAGGTAAAAACGCTTTTCGGTCTCCACCGTCACCTTGAACTTGGGCAACACATATCGCTCCACGCGCACCGTTTTCTCCGCGGTGGCGAGGGGGCTGAGAGCCTGGGGCTGGGGATTGGTTGGCTTTAAGGCGTTCAAACTTGCGGTGATGCGGTATTCACCCAGCGTGACGGTGTCAGCGATGGGAAATTGTGTGGCGGCAATGCCGAAGCGTGAGGTGCGTTCGGTGGTGCGGAAGACCAGGTTGCCTTTGGGGTCGCGTACTTCAAAGGTGCAAGGTAAATCGGCGACAGGTCGCCAGTCGGGTCGGCGCAAACACAAAGCGCGAATGTGCACCGTTTGCGACGGCTGGTAAATCGGTTTGTCGGTCGTCAGCAGAATTTGCGCTGCCGCTTCAACCCTGACCGGTTGTTCCACCCTGTCGTTGCCAATAGGCGAGTTGACCGTGACGGTCAGTGGGTAAGTGCCCGTTTGTGCGGGCGCACGCAACTGCGCGTTGACGACGCCGCGTTCGTCTGTCGCGCCGGCGAACACCGTTTTTTGTCCGACGGCGATACGCACTTGGGCTTTGACAGGTTGTCGCTTTTGCCTGTTCCAAGTCACGACTGTCAAAGTGACGGGTGTATCGGCGAGCCAATGGGTTTGCCCCAACACCTGCGTGTCAAGGGGGGACGGAAGGTAAGGCGATGGGGGAGCGGTCTGCGAGGCAAACCGCGCTGAGAGCGCAGCACCCAGTGTCCCCGCAAGCACTAACGACAGCCATCGTGCCCACATCTGTCGGTCGCCTCCTTTTTGCAGCGCTGCCTTTTTGACGGAGCAAAAGGGACTGATCGTTCCCGATCACACCGGGCTTTGTTGCAGGTAACTGGCGACGACTTGGGCGGGGTTACCGTCCATCACGACGCTGCCTCTCTCCAACCAAATAGCACGGGTCGCAACCTGCTCCACCCATGCCATCTCGTGGGTGACCAGCACGATGGCTTTGCCTTGCCGCTGCAGGGTTTGTAGGGTGTCCAGCGCTTTGCGTTGGAAGGCGGCGTCGGCGTTTTGCAGTTGTTCATCCACTAACAAAATGTCTGGTTCGGAGTGGACGCCTAACGCAAAACCCAACCGCACCGCCATACCCAGCGAGTAGGTGCGTATAGGCGCTTGCTCAAACCCTTCCAATTCGGCGAAGGCGAAAATAGCGGGCAACCGCCGCCGCACTTCCCGTAAAGGCAAGCCCAGCACCGTCCCGACAAACAGCAGGTTTTCCTCAGCGGTCAATTCGGGGTGAAACCCGCCTGTTACACCTAACAACGCTACGACGCGCCCGTAGGTCTCTATGCGCCCCCGCGTCGGCTCATAAATGCCTGCGATGGTCGCCAACAAGGTCGTCTTGCCCGAGCCGTTGCGTCCGATGACACCGACCAATTCGCCAAAGCAAATGTCCAGTGTGACGCCGCGCAGCGCCACGACCTCCTTTGGGCGCCAGCGCCCCAAACTCAACACCGCTTCCTTCAGCGTGCGGGGTTGAGCATGGTAGCTGCGAAACACTCGCCAGACATCGTGCAAGCGGACTGCCCAGCGGTCGTTCATCACGGCGCCACCAGACCTTGCGGGTCAACTTCGTCCAACATTTGAGCGCGTTTGTCGGCGGGGTGTGGCGTCGCCTTCAAGGGCAAACCTCCTTGCCACAAAAGTTGTGCCAACTTCTCCACGCCGTCCACGAGACGAGGCGTCGGGCGCAACAGCAGGTCAGGGTCAACGGCGAAGACGCGCCCGGCGCGGACGCACCGCAGCGCCCCAAAACCCGCCCGCTGCCGCACCGCATCGCGCACCGCTTCCGACGGCTTTTTCGTCGCCACGATATACACATCGGGGTCTTTCGCCACCAGCGCTTCCAAACTGACGACGGGAAAAGGTTGCGGGGCGTCGGCGAAGGCGTTGCGCCCACCAGCGCGCGCGATGGCGTCATCAATGTAGTTGCGCGACCCGACGACCATCAGCGATGGAGGGGGAGCGATTTCCACGACGACCGTCGGGCGGAGCCTGCCCCGCTGCCGCGCCTTGATTTGCCGGGTCACGGCGTCAAGGCGCCTTTGCAACTGTGCCACCAACTGGCGCGCTCGGCGCAGACGGTGCACGACATCGCCTAATTTCACCAACCCGCGCATGACATCCTGTAAGGTTTGCGGGCGGAGGACGAACACGGGCACGCCCGCCCGTCGTTGCAGGTCGTCGGCTATCGCCGCCGGGATAGTGGCGCTGCTGATGACGATAAGGTCGGGGCGCAACGCAACGATACGCTCCAAACTCGGCTTAGCAAAGTCGCCGACTTGAGGCAATTTTTTGACCGACGGCGGGTAATCACACGCGGAGCAGACGCCGACAACTCGTTCGCCTGCCCCGAGGGCAAACAGACTTTCGGTGGCGGCGGGCGTCAGCGAGACAATGCGGCGCACGCGAGCGGGTACCGTGACGGTGCGCCCCAAGTCGTCCCGAACGGTGCGGGCGATTGTCACCCCGTTCAGGAGCCCTAGCGCCACGACTACACCGCAAACGGTTCGCCAACGCCGATGCATAGCGTTCGCCTCTGTTGCGATTGTGCGGGGTTAGATCAGAATTTGCGCGTCGCTGAGTTCGCGCGCCAAGTTGATCAGTTCCTGCCAATTCTCCAGCCCTGTCAGCCCCAACTTGAGGGCGATGCCTTTGCCCTTTTTGCTTCGGATGACGAAACGGGTGATGTGGCTAATTTCCGACCACAGCAAGGCTCGGCGCACCCAGCGGTCGCTGTAGACGAGCCCGTGCTCGGTGACGACCAACCGCGCTGTTTTGGCGACGACCCACAAATACAGGGTATAAGCAGCCATCAGCGCAACGGGCATCGTCAGCAGGGATGCAGCACGGGCAGTCAGCATCTCGTAGCGGGCGAACGCCCAAAAGAAGAAACTCACCATCAGCGTCACCGCCATCAACCCCAGCGCGTAGGGCACAATGGCGTTGGGGCGGTAGGCAAACACTTTGGTGAATTGCGCCAGAGTGTCGGGCGGATGTTCGGCGTTCATGGCAATGCCCCCCCGACGGTAGCCGCCAGCAACGCCTTTTGAACATGCAGGCGGTTTTCCGCCTGCTCCCATGCAAGGCAAAAGGGTGCGTCCAGCACTTCATCGGTGATCTCCTCGCCGCGATGGGCAGGCAAGCAGTGCATCACGGCGACCCCTTCTGGGGCGTGACGCAGCAGGTTCATGTTGACCTGAAAGGCGGCGAAGTCACGGCGGCGCCGTTCGGCTTCGTCTTCCTGTCCCATGCTTGTCCACACATCGGTGTAAATCGCTTCAGCGTCGCGGACAGCGGCGACAGGGTCGTTGGTGACAGCGATGCGGGCACCGCTGGTTCGCGCCAATTCTTCGGCTTTGCGAACGATCTCAGGTTGCGGCTCGTAGCCTTTGGGCGTGGCGATGGTGCAATGGACGCCCAACAGGGCACAAAGCAGCATGAGGGAGTGAGCGACATTGAAGCCGTCGCCGATGAAAGTGAGCCGGTGCCCCTTTAGTTCGCCTCCCCAGCGCTGCCAAAGGGTAAACAGGTCGGCAAGGGCTTGGCAGGGGTGCTCCCTATCCGACAGGGCGTTGATGACGGGCACCTGCGCCCATCGCGCCATCTCTTCCAAAGTGGCGTGGGCGAAGACACGGGCGACGATGGCGTTGACCCAACGGTCCAAGTTACGGGCGACATCCTTGACGGCTTCCCGCTGTCCTAAACCGACTTCCGCTTGCGTCAAGACGACGGCATAACCGCCCAGTTGTGCGACTGCCAGTTCAAAAGTCACACGGGTGCGCAACGACGGTTTCTGAAATAGCAAGGCAACGGCTTTGCCGGTCAAGCACGCCCGCTCGCGTTCGTTCGGGGTGCGGCGTTTGAACCGTTGCGCCGCCGCGAAAAGCGCAAGAGTTTCATCCGCTGTGAGGTCGGCGACAGAGAGAAAATCGCGTCCCAACAGACTCATCTCGCTCACCGCTTGCAATTATGGCATCGCCATCCCTGCCATAATTGTCAGGGGCGACTTGACGATGCGGTTAGCGGTTCCCATCACCGTCGTGCCGCACCAACACGATCGCACGCCCGTGACCACCACGCTGATGGTCGCTATCGGGGTGGCAGCGCTCACGCAATGGGTCTTGTCGGCACGGATGAACGAAAATGCCGCTAACTGGGCGGCACAGTTGGGCTATGTGCCGGCACATCCCACAATGTGGGCAATTGTGACGGCACCGTTGGTGCACGCCAACGCCCTTCACTTATTTGCCAACTTGCTCGGCTTGTGGTTGTTCGCCCGTTATGTTGAAAGGGCGTGGGGCAGTTTGCCCTTCGCCATCGGTGGCGTCGGGGCGCAGTGGTTGGCGCTCACCGTTCAGGGGCAAGTTATCCACCGCTGGATGCCCGAGGCGCTAGACGCACCGTTGGTCGGCGCCTCCGCTTGGGTCGCCTTTGCAATGGGCGCAGCGGGGGTGTGCTGCCCTAATGCTGCCGTGCAAGTCGGCTGCCAATTCCGTCTGTCGCTCCGCTGCCTCAGCCTCGCGTGGCTGATCGGGCAAGGAATGATGGGCGTTGGGCAATGGTTGGGCGTGTCACGCGCCGATGCCGCTTGGGCCCATACGACGGCGTGGGCGGCGGGTTGGGCGGTCGCGTGGGCGTTGGGTTGGCAACAAGCACAACAGCAGCGGCTGCGGGCGCGGGCGCTGGCAGCCGCGCAGCGAGGCGCATGGGACGAAGCGGCGCGCTGGTGGCACGCCGCCGCCCTTGCCACTAAGGGTTCAAATGCCGCTGCGTGGCTGGCTGCCGCCCACGCATGGCTGCAAGCGGGACAACCGCACGCAGCGGAAAGGGCTGTGCGCCACGCAGTCGCAGCCGGCGATTGGGGTGACACCGCTTGCCGACAAGTGTGGGCTGTTTTGCACCACCCGCATGTCGCTGCCTTATCGCCATCGGTGCTGTTAACGCTGGCGGAGCATTTGGAGCGGGTGCGGTGCTGGGACGAAGCGTTACACCTTTTTGAATCGCTCGGTGGACGGGAGGATTTTGACCGCGCCCCTTACGCCTTGCTGCGGGCGGTGGCGTTGTATTGGCGGATGGGACGCATTGACCGTGCCCAGCACGCGCTGCTGCGGTTTTGGATGCACCCTGCCCACGCCCTTTGGCGACCGTTAGCGGACCAACTGGCGGCACAATATCGGGCGGAGCGCAGCGCCATTGACCGCCTACGAGTGAAGTGAGGTGAACGATGATGGTGCGTCCTACCTTCATCGCGGTCGTCGTCTGCACAGCGGTGGCAGCGGTTTGCGCCCAACAACCCGCTACGCCCTCCGAACAGCCCGCGCCCAAGCCGACGCAGGGCATCTTTGTCCCGACGACCGCCACGCTCATCACCGAACTGCACCTGACCAAAGATGACCTGTTGCCCGTCGTCGCCCAAGTGTTGTCCTACTTCGGGTTACAGCACGCGACGGGGCAGGTGCTGAGCGGTGAGGACTTGAAGAACATGGTCTCGTCGCTGGACGCTTTGTGGCTCGTGGAATACGACATCAGCCAACGGGGTGTGACGGTCAGCGATGCCATTAAAATGCAGCAAGGGCTGATGGAAGCGCAAGGGTGGCGGCGCGTCTTTTGGAACCGCAGCAGTAAGGGCAACCGCGAAACGCTCGTCATGATTGAGCCGCCCCGCAACGGGCTGTTTGTCGTCGTCGCCCGTGAACGCCCCCAAGCCCTACGGGTGATGGTCGTGCGGACAAAGGGACAGATTGATGTCAACTTGGCGCTGGGGCTATTGGTGACCTTTTTGATGCGCCCAGAACAACCGACGACGGTGCCCATCACGCCGATGCCGCCCACCAGCGCCGAAAAGAAGGAAACACCCGACCGCGCAGCACCGGACAAAACGACGCCGGACAAACCGCCGTCTGACAAAGGGACCGAAAAAGCGCCCGAAAAACCCTCGTCGGACAGCGCCGACACAGCGGCGAAACAGTGAAGGGGGCAACGCGATGGCGGTGCGCATTGTCGTCGTCGGGAGCGCCAACATGGACATGGTGGCGTTCACGCCCCGCTTGCCGGCGCCTGGCGAAACGGTGCTGGGCACTCGCTTTCAGATGGCGTGCGGCGGCAAAGGTGCCAACCAAGTCGTCGCCTGCGCCCGCTTGGGCGCGGAAACTTGGTTCATCGGGCGCGTCGGCGCCGATGCGTTTGGCGATATGTTGTTGCAAAGTTTTTGCGAGGCGGGCGTTCGCACCGATTTTGTGCGGCGCGACCCTGCAACTGCGTCGGGCGTGGCACTCATCTTCGTGGACATGCACGGGC
>BEHT01000030.1 GCA_002898575.1 bacterium HR17 | reverse complement strand
GGAAGTGGCAAAGGAAAGACGCAAGTAACCGGGTGCGCCGAACGGTGAACCTGCCACTGTGGCGACATGGGCTTTCTCAAGCAAGTAGTCGCAAAGTTCATAGTCGTCTTTGAAACCCTTGCTTTCAATGGCTTCTTGAAAGTTAGCGAAAGCGTAAAATGCACCTTCAGGCATCCTGCACTTGACACCGTCAATGTTGTTGAGAGAAGTGACGATCATGTGACGGCGAAAGTCGTAAAGTTCCAGCATCTTTTGCGGGAAGTCACCGGGTTCTCGCAATGCCTTGATTGCAGCGACCTGGACGAAACTTGTCGGGTTCGTTGTGCTTTGACTTTGAATTTTCGCCATAGCATCGGCAATAGGTTTGGGCGCTGCTGCATAGCCCAACCGCCAACCCGTCATGGCGAAAGTTTTCGACAGGGCATTGACGACGATTGTTCGTTCTTTGATGCGCTCATTCAAACTGGCGATGCTGACATGCTTGCGACCGTCGTAAATCAGGCACTCGTAAACTTCGTCCGAGATGACGAACAAGTCATCGTGCTTCAGGACGATCTCTGCGATTTCCTCTAAAAGTTCTCGCTCCCAAACTGCACCGGTTGGGTTGCATGGGGAGTTGATGAGCAAGATGCGGGTTCGGTCAGTGATGGCATCGGCAATTTGCTTTGGCGTCGGCTTGAAACCTGTCTCTTCAGTCGTCGGTATGATCACTGGTTCACCGTCACAGACCAAAACCATGTCGGGGTAACTGACCCAGTAGGGAGCAGGGATGAGAACTTGGTCTCCCGGGTCAATGAGCGCTTGGAAAGCGTTAAATAAGGCATGCTTGGCACCGCATGAAGCAACGATTTGATCGGGCGTGTAATGCAACCCGTTGTCACGCTCAAATTTCTCGCAAATGGCTTTCCTGAGCGGTTCCATGCCACGAGCATCGGTGTATTTCGTGTAGCCTTCCCGCATGGCTTGAACGGCAGCCTCTTTGATGAATTCAGGCGTGTCAAGATCAGGTTCTCCAACCGTCAAGTCACAAATGTCAACCCCTTGCGCTTTTAAGGCTCTCGCTTTTGCTGCCGCAGCGATCGTTGGTGACGGCTTGATACGGTGCACGCGTTGCGCCAGTCGCATCCATTTCACCCCTTGCGTAGATTCTCGGAGCATTTGTTCAAGAGCGAACATTGAGCGTTATATTCGCAAAACTTACCTTACCCGTCAACATTTTAGCGAACGAGGAGATATTTTTGCTAACTCATGGAAAAGCCTTGTCCCCGTGCTGATAGCTGTGACATCACCGCGCGTGTGGGCAGAAAGTTCACCGTCCCGTCATCAGTTGGGTGATAAATTGACGGAATTGGTCAATTTCGGCGCGGGTAGTGAGGACACCGATTTCCAAGTTAAAGGTGCGTTGTTCGTTAGGTTGTAAGGTGGGTAGTAACCCTTGTCGGCGCATTTCCGTGCGGGTCAAGTGCAGTGGAGCGTTGGTCGGCTCAACCCCGACGACATAGATACCTTCGCCCATCATTTTCCACTGGACGAAGTGGGGCAGTTCGTTCAAGTTCCAGCGGACATAAACGCCCAACCCTTCACCGTGCATCAGCGTTCGGTTGATGACAGCCGCGCATGTGCTACCATCCCGTGCGCCGACGAGGTGGTGGAAAAAGACCTGCTCGCGGAAGTTGGGTTGTGGCGGGCTGAACTTCATGTATTCGTTCACCCCCGCTTCAGCATCGGGATCGCGGGGTTGAACATTTTTGCTGGGCAGGACAAGTTCTGAGTGCTCGCTTAAAATCGGGAAGCCCAAGTTGATGTGGTAGAGTAGCAGCAAAGGCGAAGGTTGAAACCCGATGTTAGTCACTGTGTCGCGGATGAACAATCGGTTTTCGCCTAACTTGACAGTTATACGGCGATGCAGTTCCAGCACAGGCGAAAAGACAGCACCTTCACGGATGCGCCCTTCCACGACGACGAAGTAATCCTCACCTTCCCAATAGCCGTCAACCCTCAAGTGCGATGCAGGTGTGTAGGAAGCGCGACCGTGCAAACCGTAGTGAACGCCTTCATCGTCAATAGGATGACCTGCGTGCATTAAACCACAAGTTGTCAACAAGCCGCCGTGAAAGCCCCTCAACCATCCGTAGCGTTCAGGCTCGTAAAAGGCAGGATGAATTTCGGTTGTCGGTGAACGCCATGCCAACGCTACGCCACGATAGCGAGCCATGCCGATGTCCATGCCCCTGCTGGCAAGCACGGTGAAAGTCAGACCACCGCCTGTCCAAACATCCACGCTAACAACTCCCCTTGCCGGACCGTCCAGCAATTCGTAAACTTTTGCGCCGCACAATTGACTGATGTCTCCAACCCGCTTGAGTAATTCTTCCCGCGTCCACTCACGCCCATAAAGCAGCGCCATTTTCATAACCTCCTGTTCAGAAAGCGACGGAGGTTGACAAACCTTGTCGCTCAACCCTAATCTTTGCCCCAGCACCACTTGAACGACGACGGGCTACTCTCCAATTAAAATCGGCACCCAGCAAACTTGCCCATCAACTACAGGTTCAACCCCCTAGGCGTTGGGTTCGTGGATAGAACACAACAGGCTTGGGCAGAAGTCTTGACAATCTTAAGGCTCGTTCATTGATGACCGACGACAGGGTGTGGGATATAGGGTTCTTCCAAGTAGGCGATCTCCTCTGGAGTTAGTTTAACGGACAAAGCGCCGACAGCGTCTTCCAGATGAGAGATTTTCGTTGCACCGACGATGGGGGCTGTCACCCCTTCTTTGTGTAGCAGCCAAGCCAATGCAATCTGAGCCCTTGACACCCCGTGCTTTTTCGCCAGTTCCCCGACACGCTCTATGATTGGACGGTCTATGTCGGAAGTCGCATCGTATTTCCACTTTGCAATTTGATCGGTCTCAGCGCGCTGTGTTTTTTCGTCGGGATCGCGGGCAAGTCTCCCACCGGCGAGCGGGCTATAAGGGATCACGCCGATCCCTTCGGCACGACAAAACGGAAGCATCTCTCGTTCCTCCTCGCGATAAATCAAATTGTAGTGATTCTGCATTACCACAAAGCGCGACCATCCATGCGTTTCGGCGACATGATTTGCTTTCTGGAACTGCCAAGTCCACATGGACGAAGCACCAATGTAGCGTGCCTTGCCCATCCTCACAATATCGTTCAGTGCTTCCATCGTTTCTTCAATGGGAGTTTGGTAATCCCAGCGGTGGATGATGTAGATGTCAACATAGTCAGTGCCGAGTCGCCTTAGGCTGTGGTCTATTTCATTGAAGATCGCTTTGCGCGATAGCCCGAAAGCGTTTGGTCCCTCACGCATTCTAAAGTGCACCTTGGTCGCAATTACGACTGCGTCGCGATTGACACCAAACTTTTTGAGGGCGCGCCCAAGGATCTCCTCACTTCTTCCCAACGAGTAGACATTTGCCGTGTCAAAGAAGTTAATGCCCAACTCAAGGGCTCTCTTGATGATTGGAAGGCTTTCCTCCTCCGTGAGCACCCATTTGTGAATCCAAATGTTCGGGTCACCAAACCCCATACAGCCAAGACAAATGCGTGAGACTTCCAACCCGGTCTTCCCGAGTGTCGTATACTCCACACGCGATCCCCCTTATCGTGCGTTTGGTCGCAATTACTGAGCAAAAGTAGACCTATTCAGCGCCGAATCAGTAAGGCAATTGGGTTACTGCCTTACTGACCATCGCTAAGGCGGCGCAGAACATCCCGACCAAGCCCATCCCGCAGGAGTAACCGGCGAGTAACACGGTGGCGTAGCGGCGCCAAGTCGTAGCGTCAGGATAGTTTTTCTCAAAGTAAAATCGGGAAACCAATGCACCTGCCAGCGTTAGCAAACCGCTAAACGGCATTCCGCTGACGCCCTGAACGAGACCGTAGAAAAAGAGGGTCGGCAAATTGGTAAAGGCGAACAGAGGGTAGGCGAGGAGGGTGCCTGCCAAGAAAGTGACGATGATGTCGGGTTTGAGGGGCATTAACTGTCGTCCGCGCTCGGTCGTCGTCGTCCACAGCAAGGCTTGTCCGAAGGCGTAAAGCGGCCACATCTTTTGAGCGAAGGGGTAAACATAGGACGGAATCGGTGCCAACCGCCACAAATACTGCCAGACTGCCAAGTTTGCCAACAAACCGATGACGACGATGACGACCTCCGTCTTCAGCAGCCCGGTGAACTTGGTGCCGGTCAGTTCTACGACGCGGAAGTTCTGGGCGCCCTCCCCGTAGTCGTAGATAGGCAACGGAGCGAACCAAATGTCCAATCCCCGATAGCCCGTCATTTTGCTGTAGATGATGTTGAACCCTTCGCGGACGAAGGGGATGCCCGTCCACTGTCCTGTCAAACCGCGCATACGAGCGTCCACATACGAGATGATCGGGGTGTAAATGAAGGCGAAGAAGAGGGGGAACAGGATAGAGAGGTGGGGCAGCAGCAGTTTGCACAAAATGACGATAAGCGCTGTCGCTACCAAATAGACGCCGAACATCAAAGGCACGGGAAAATCTCCCCGATGGGGCAACATAGCCGTCAGCGGGATGCGGTCTTCACGCGTTCCGCCGGCGACACGGTAGGCGTGTCGTTCGCGAACCGCCATTGTGAGGGCTGAAGCGATGCCCAAGCCGGCGATGCCTAGCCCTGCACCGATGCGTGCGCTCAGCCAAAAATCGTATTGATTGAGCATTTCCGTTTGAATCGCGTCCAAGCCGGGGCGCCAATGGCGCAAATAGATACGCCCCCAACGACCCCGATACAATAGCGGGTTGAGAACTGCGGGGATCAACGAACCGATGAACCCACCGATGACCGCCCAGAAGGGCAGGACAAAGCCCGCCAAAAACCCACCCAAGTCGGTGTTGATGACGACCGGGGTGGCAGGCAACACGCTCTCGGTGTTTTGGGTCAGGTCAATGAAAGGGATGGGAATGAGTTGCAAGGGACGGTTCATGATCGCCCCAGTGATCGTCGGGATACCGGCGTAAAACAAGCCGAACGCCAACCCGATCATTGCCCCGATGCTGAAATAGCGCCACCGCCAGGTTTCTTCCTTGCGGGAGATTTCCGCCAGCACCGTTGCCCCTTGGGCACCGACCGGCGCTAACGGAAACGGCAGTCGCTCGTAGTCTGAAGTGATTCGGAACAGGATATAGCCAGCGGCGAAACCGCTGGCGCGGGTGAGCAGAAGGAGCGCTAAGCTGACAGCGACGGGAATGAACCAGTCGGGATGGAAAAAGGTGCGCTGTAAGATGGCGGGAGAGTTGGCTTGTGGAACCAGCCAAGTCGGGATGTCTTGGGCGACGCCTAACCCTTGCGTCACTTGGGAGGTGCGCAGGAACACATTCCAGATGTAGCCTGAGTAGGGGTTCGTACCCAAGATGGCGCCTGCCACGATATAGAGCAGGTAAATCTCTTGGCGTTTGAGGGTGATGAACGAACGGCGGGCAATTTCCATGAAGAGGATGACCGTCACCCATTGGGGTGCCGCGCCTAAGCCGGTGCCCGTAACGAGGCTGAGGTAAGCGGCGCCGGGGAGCATAACGAAGGCGACAAAAAGAGCCCCCAAGACGGTGCGGACGCTGAACCCTTCCTCAAACTCCTCGGGTGGGGGAGGCTCCATCAACCGCCGATATTCTTCCAACTCCGCTTGGATCTTCATCAACCCCACGAGCGACCGTGCCCCCTTTCCGCGTTATCGGTGCGGTTATGCGCTGGCGATGCGTTCTTCGCCAACACCGTGCACCGCCGCCCAACCGGTGCGGATGTAATGCTCCTTTGTCTCAGGGCGCAGCGTGCGCCACAGCAAGAACTGCTTGCGGATGAGGTTAAGGAAGTTGCGGGTGACCCGCAGCCACGACGACTCGTCCCCACTTTCGCGCCGAATGGTGATGTGGATGGTGTTGACGAAAATGTCTTCTGTCGGACGGGTTTCAATGATGAAATATTCGCTGACGCCCAAATCGTAAGGGGCTAACCACACCATACACTCCAACCGATACCCTTCCCCGTGCTCGGTCGTGAAGCGGCTCATTTGCACCCGGTCGGTGGAGAAATGACCGAGACTGTAGTCTGTGTGGGCTTCCAAGTATTCCCGAAGGAACATCATAATGCCGACCGCTTGCGAGGACGAAACGGTGAACGGAAGCAGGATGTGCAGGTAGTCGCCTTCGGGTTGGGGTAAGCGCCACCGCCGCTCAATGCCTGGCACCGACACTTGCGAGGCTTTCCACGCCGGGTAAAGGGTTGACCCCAGCACCGTCGCCATCACGACCAAGACAGTAAACACGGCGGCGACAGAGGAGTAGTTGAGGTTCAAACCTTCAATGAGTTGATAATGCACTTGCAACATTGCGACCAACTGCCCCAACATGTAGCCGACGATCGCCCCCAACACAGCGTAGACAGCGGATTCCGCTAAGAAAAGGGCGCCGATGTGAACAGGGGCTAAACCGAGCGCCGTGTAAATCCCGATTTCGCGGATGCGTTCGTAGACGGCGCTTAACATCGTGTTCAGAACGATCAAGGCAGCGATGACGATCGGAATGAACACCGTCTCTACGCCGGAGACGCCCGTTGTCCCGATGGAACTGCACAGCACGACATAAGGGCGACCGCTGCGGTCGCGCTCCACAGCGAACAGGTTTAGTTCCGTGCGGTCAATGAGCGTTTGTAGCTCCTTTGAGACGGTTTCCTCATCGCCCATGTTGATGGCAACCGAACGCAAGTTGCCGCCGGCTGCCATGACCAAATGGAAGGGCAGGTAGAGGACGGCGTCGGGGTTGAGGTGGATGTATTCTTCCAACTCCATCGCCGTTTGTTGCCCCGCTTGCTGTTGTTGTCGTTGGCGTTCTTGCATAAGCAAGTAATCCACAGGGGTCAACGGTTCCCCGTCCAAATCCACGATGTTTTTCATGACTTCTGATTTCACGATGCCGATCACGGGAAGGGACATCCCCAGCACTTGGATGCGGGGCAAATCGCCCGTGCGCAGCCCCAGTAAAATGTCCCGTTCGTTGATGCCGAACTGTTGCGCCATGCGCGTCGGGATGAGCGCGGCACGCTCATATTCGTCTTTGAACCATCGCCCGGTGATGGCTTTACGAATCGGGGTAATTTTCAACTCATCGGGATGCATTCCGACGATGGCGGTGGCAGAGTAGACCTTGCCTTGGTAGACGACATCCACGAATGACTGATTGCCGACCATCTCCGAGAAATACCACGCTCGCGGGGCGATCGGGAAGCGGTCGCCATATTCATCGCGCAAAATGCGTGTCGTCGGCTCACCCAGCGGGTTCCACGCACGGTCGCGAATGAGCACGCCGGCGTAGACGGGCTTGCCGCGCGGGACAGCGACTTTGTTGACCCGCACATAGGGGACGACAGAGGTGAAAGACAAAACGGTGAAAGTCAACAGGATGAGGGTGACCGCTGTCAGCACGGTGCGCACTTTGCGGCGGCGCATGTTGGAAACGCCCAGGTTGAACGCCGCTGCGGTCGCTGATAACCGCCCCACATCGGCTGTGTGCATGCCGGAAGTTTCCGACTGGATTTGGCGCATCTGCGCCTCAAACTTTTGAATGATGATGACGGAGACGATGACCGCCAGTGTGAGGATGATGAACGCTAAGACGACAATTAACGGGTTGACGGTCACGATCGCAAACGCCGGGTGCACATAACGCATTACCGCAGTGATGGCGGCGAAGATAAGAACGGTCATGACGATTTGCCACTTCAGGTCGGACATGTAGAAAAACAACCGCTCGGTGAAGTAAGCGAACGGGATGAGCAGCGCCAAGTAGAAGAGAATACCTTTGACGACATCCATCGCCGTTGACTGGGCATCGGGGTAGGCTTTCGCCTCATAACTCCACGCGGCGCGGGCGTTGGTCATAAACCGGTCATAGCGCATCTCTTTAAGGGACTGTTCAGCCGCTAACAGAAACTCTCGGGCGTTCTTGTGCATCTGGCTCATGCGGGGGTTCTCCACGCCGTAGCGGCGCAGTTTTTGGATACGGTATTCGTCCAGCACCCACATGTCCTTGGCGACCTTGAGCGGGGTGAAATAAACCGCGGGGGTGTCGTCCACGAGGAAACCCTCGCCCAGTTCCTCTTCGTTGCGGGCGCGCAAAATTTGGTCGGGTTGTTGGAAGAGGTGGTCAGGCGCGTTGATGAGGACCAATTGCAACCCCAGCACGGATGCCCCCATCGTCACCTTGACACGCGTGCCAGGGGGCGCGTAAACGACGGCGCACGGTTCATAGTAACTGGTCATCGGTTGCGGAATGGGCAGCGAGTAACCGTAGAAAAAGGGTTCAGACCCCGTCGTGGTGTCGTAAACATACATTTGCCCCAGTAGGCTAAATCGGCGCTGGTCAACCATGTCAAACAACATCATGGAACGGCACTGGAAGAGCGCCAAGCGGCGCTCCTTTTCGTTGAGGTCCATCGCAAATTCCAGAGGGGTCGCTTGAGCGCCCATGTAACCCAAATCAGGGGCGCGGGTGATTTGACCGGTGCGAGGGTCTACCGTGTAGCCTTCCAAGCGCACATTGCCGCCCCGAAACCGGCTCATGGGGATGCCGACGAGTTCGTAAACGGCGGTCGTCAACCCTTGCGGCGTTTTTTGCGATTTGGCGAGGCTCATCAACACCGTGCGCACGCCCATGTTGGTCTTGGCGGGCAACGCCGTGTGGCGCAGGGTCACCAACGCGTTGAAAACGGGTTGGTCAGGCACCGAAAGGACACTGCGCTTGGGGTCAAACTCCAGCACCTCGCCCCGCAGCACGCAGAAATTTTGTTCCAAGTCGGTCTTCAGCGTTTCCGTCGGCGCCCGCAGCAAATCGTAAACGACACAGGCGATGACTTGGGCTTGAGCGGTTAAGTTCGCGAAGTTCACGCGGTCGGGCGTATCAAAGGGTGTGTCCACGCAGGGGCGACCGTCGTTGACCGTCGCGAGGGCGATGCCCGTTTTGCCGGCGATCGTCGCCATTTCGCTGCCCAACGCCAACCGCCCTAAGCAGTAAGTGCGCCAACTTTTGCCTTTGATCGGGTTAATAGCGTCCACGAAACGGGTCTCGGGCTCAAAGCCGTAAAGCAACCCGACGCGTTCTGCAGATTCACGGCATAACTTGCCGATGTCCGAGAACTGCCATTGGCGGTCCTCGTTGTAGTCCCAAAAGTAGCCCTTGTAAAACACGCCGACAGTCGGTGTGCGAGTGGACAGGTCAAGGCTCAGGAAGGTCAGGAGGACGGGCTTCTCGCCTTTGGCAAAAGCGTCTTGCGTCGTCAAGTGGCGGAAGAGGAAGGACGCCACCGATGCCTCGCCCATTTTTTTAAGGTCGTCCCATGTCGTCTTCTGCTCCGCTTGCAACCAGTCGTAGACAAACTGGGCTTCACCCCGCAGCGCCAAACAGTGCGCGCTGGTCGCCAAGAAAACGACGGTGCGGTCTGGCGGATAGCGTTTCAACAAACGGGCTAACTCCAAGAGAACGGCAAGCCCGCTGGCTTGCTCTGCGCCGGGGGACAGCGCGGGCACGACGCTCATGCTGTCATAGTAAGCCTGCAGGACGACGACCTCGTTGCGTCGTTTGGGGTCAACGCCCCACAGAACTCCGGCGATGTTGCGCGCTGTCACACGGCGCCACGGCATACGACAACGCACCACGACTTCCAAGTCCCCATGCGTTTTGAGCAACGAAAGTAATTCGGCGGCGTCACTGCGGGGCAGCCAGTAGCGGGGGATATCAATGGGGGTCGTGAGGAATTTCAGTTCGGCTTCGCCGCGCGGCAGCGTGGGGTCTTGCGGTTCTATAAAGATGACGGCTTTGCCGCCGAGAAAAATCGCGTTCAACCAATCGGTGCTGGATTCAAACTCCACGAGGGCGATACTGCCCTGTACTTTTTTGCCGTTGAAAGCCTCTAACCGTCCCGTGCCGGCGTAAATTAAATGCCCGCGCAACCCTTCAGGTGGTGTTTGACTGGTGCGTATCAAGTTCGGCCAGAGGGCGTAAAGGCGGTAGCGCTTGCCCAAAGCGGGAATGTCTAAGGTCGCCCCCTCGTCTACAGGGACGACCGTTTCAAAAGGTTGTTCGCGGACAGCGTCCAAACCCAACGCCAAAAACTGCTGGCGGACATACTCGGCTGCCAATCGCTCACCGGGGAAGCCCACGACACGGCTGCCAAAGGAAGCAAGTGTGGAGACCGTTTGGCGCAAATTGGACTCGCTGATGCCTTCATACAGGGAACGGTAAGCCGTGCGCGGTTGAGCCGCGGCACATGAAGAAATGGCGATGAGCGCCCACCACAACCACCAACGGCGGGCAAAAGTGAAAATACTTTGCATAGCGCCGTTGCCTCCTTCGCCTTCACCGGCACAGGGTCGCACCGTTGCGCCTAAAAGGGCTTCCAACCGGGCATTGTAGCACAGTCGCCGCCGTGAGGCAAAGGCTGGCACGGCAACTGCCGAAAATTTTCATGGAGGGTGCAGTGCCTGTGGCAAGGCGCCATGGTGCCGCGGGCGGGATTTGAACCCGCACGGGCGTTCAGCCCACTGGCTCCTGAGGCCAGCGCGTCTGCCAAGTTCCGCCACCGCGGCATCGGCGTTTAAATTTTGGGTCGCTGCAGATACACCGTCAAGGCGGCAGCGCACGGTAACGCTGGAGGTGGCACTTCGTGACAGGGACGCAGAGGGCTTCCGTCGCCGCCAGTACCCTTTGGGTCATAAGCAGCGGCTTTGTCGGTTGGCGCGTGTGGCAGGAAACTGGCGAAAAGTGGCTAGCTATTTTGGTCACTGCGCTCGTCGCTGCGGCAGGTCTGCTGGCGGTCACAGCGCTGCTTTTGTTCCGCCAGTTAGCGGTAGCCTCCGCCCAACAAGAACGCTTAGACAGGCTGACCGCAGAGTGGCAAATGGCTCAGCAGACCTTACAAGAGTTGCTCCGCCAGCGCGACCAATTGGGGTTGTTGGTGCGGCTGATGCAACGGTTTGTCAGTGCCTCCGAACGGCGCGAGTTGCTGACGACCCTGTTGAGCGAATTGGGGCTGTTTTTCAAGTTGGAGACGGCAGAAGGGGTGTTGCTCAACCAAACTGCCCTTTATGGCATATGGCGGCGGCAAGACGGACGGGTGTATTTGCAAGAGTGGGACAGCGACTCAGCCCGTCAGCACCTCCATTGGATGGGCGCGCAACCGATGGCAGGCGAAGCCAGCGGCGATATCGTCGTGCCAGTGCGCGCGGAAGGAACAGTGATCGCTGTGTTGCATCTGGTTCGGCTTGCACCCTTCACGCCTGAGGACCGCCAATTCTTGGAAATCGTCGCGGCGCAAGTTGCGCTGGCATTGGGGCGCATCAAACTCATTACATCGCTGGAAACTTTGTCCATCACCGACGCTTTGACCGGCATCGCTAACCGACGGCATTGGGATCTGCGGTTAGCCGAGGAAGTCGCTCGCGCCCAGCGCTACCGATACCCGTTGGCGGTGCTCATGGTGGACATTGACCACTTCAAGCAAATCAACGACCGCTATGGGCACCAAATCGGGGACTTTGTGCTGCAACAAGTCGTTCAGCGATTACGCCAAAATTTGCGCCGCACCGATTTCGTCGCCCGATACGGTGGCGAAGAGTTCGGCGTCTTGGCACCGCAGACCTCCTTAGAATCGGCGCGCATATTGAGCGAACGGCTACGCCGCGCTATCCACAGCGAGCCGATCACTGTGACGGGAACGAACGGACCCGTTGCTATCCCTGTCACCATCAGCGTCGGGGTTGCAGTTTTCCCCGACCACGCCCAAAATGAGAGTGACTTGGTGGCAGCCGCTGACGCTGCCTTGTATCAAGCGAAGCAAGCCGGACGCAACTGCGTCCGCATGGCGGACACTGCGCCCAAAGGAGGCGAATGACCGTGCTCGGACCGACGGAGTTGTTGATTATCGGGGGTGTCGTCGTGCTTTTGTTCGGTGCCAAGAAAGTGCCCGAGTTGCTCGGCTCGCTGGGGCAAGGCATCAAGGAATTCAAAAAGGCAATGCGCGAGGAAGAGGACGCTCCAAAGTCAACGGAAGCGGAAGGGTCATCAACCCCGCGAAGCACCCAAGCGAAATAGCCCGCATGCGGATATAAGGGGTGGCATATGTGCCGTGGGATATTGACGCCCGCACAAGGTTAATTGCCTTGATCGGAGACCCAGTGGAGCACTCCTTAACCCCTCGCATCCAAAACGCTGCGTTGCAGCGGTTGAACGCAAATGTGCGCAACCTCGCCTTTCGCGTCGCGGCACACCATTTGCGCGCCGCGTTAAAAGGCTTTAAAGCCATCGGCGTGTTGGGCGTGATGGTGACCATCCCGCACAAAGAATCCGCGTTGCGCCTCGCCGATGACGCTGACGCATTTGCGCGGCTAATGGGCAGCGCCAATTTGCTGGTGTTACGGGAGGGACGGTTCATCGCATACAGCACCGACGGCTATGCCGCCAGCCGCAGCCTCAAAGAGGCGGGCTTTGACCCCAAAGGCAAACGCATCGCCGTCGTCGGGACAGGCGGTGCGGGACGCGCCTTGGCTTTCCAACTGGCGATGGACGGAGCGGCGGAACTGTGCCTCTTCAACCGCACGGTGGACAAAGCCTACCGACTGGCAGGCGAATTGCGACGCAAGTTGCATTTTCGCACCGTTCAGGTCTTCCCTCACGATGCCGACGCGTTGCGGGAGCAGTTGCGCAGGTGCGACCTGCTCATCAACGCCACTGCGGTCGGTATGCACCCGCGTGAAGACGCCACACCTGTGCCTGCCGACGCGCTGCACCGGCGGCTGGCAGTCTTTGACATCGTCTACAACCCTGTCCGCACCCGTTTGCTGCAAGAGGCGCAACGCAAGGGTTGTCGCACGATAGACGGCGTGCCGATGCTCGTCTACACCAACGAGAAAGCGCTGGAGTTGTGCTTGGGCGTCGCCGTCACCGCGGAGTTAGTTGCTCTCATGAAGCGGGTGTGCTACGCGGCTTTGCGCTCAGGGTAGCGTAAGCAGGCGCGATGTCCTAAATTTGTTTAGCGATGACAATTTGCCCCTCACACAAGGAGGTGTGGGCGATGACGACGGCTGCACCAACGGTGGAAGCGCTCTTGGCACAAGAGCGCGTCATTGAACCGCCCTCTCATTTTCGGGAGCGTGCCGTCATCAGTGATCCCCGCATTTACGATGAAGCGTCCCGCGACTTTGAGTCCTTTTGGGCAAAAATCGCCGAAGAGACGGTCACTTGGTTCCGCAAGTGGGACAAGGTGTTGGAGTGGACGCCGCCGCAGCCGGGCACACAACCGCCGTGGGTGAAATGGTTTATCGGCGGTCAACTCAACGCCTGTTACAATTGCGTTGACCGCCACATCCAAACTTGGCGACGCACCAAAGCCGCCATCATCTGGGAGGGCGAGCCAGGCGACGAGCGGGTGCTGACTTACCAAGACCTGCACCGCGAGGTTCAAAAGTTCGCCAATGTCCTCAAATCCCTGGGCGTGCGCAGAGGCGACCGCGTGACGATTTACCTGCCGATGATCCCCGAACTGCCCATCGCCATGCTGGCGTGCGCGCGCATCGGTGCCATTCACAGCGTCGTTTTCGGCGGCTTTTCTGCAGAAGCGTTGCGCGACCGCATCAACGACTCGCAGAGCAAAATCCTCATCACGGCGGACGGCGGTTGGCGACGGGGCAACATCGTCCCGCTCAAACGCAACGCTGACGAAGCCCTGAAAGAGTGCCCGACGATTGAGAAGGTCATCGTCGTCCATCGCGGTGTCATGGATGCCACCCATGTTCCGATGGTGAACGGGCGCGATGTGTGGTGGCACCGGTTGATGGAGAAAGCACCGTTGGAATGCCCTTGCGAAGCGATGGACAGCGAAGACCCGCTCTACATTCTCTACACCAGCGGCACGACCGGCAAACCCAAAGGGCAACTTCATGTCACCGGCGGCTACCTCGTCGGCGTAGCGATGACGACCAAGTGGGTCTTTGACCTCAAGGACGACGACATCTACTGGTGCACCGCCGACATCGGTTGGGTGACCGGGCACAGTTACATCCTTTACGGTCCGCTCGCCAACGGCGCGACCGTGGTCATGTATGAAGGTGCACCCGATTATCCCGATCGCGACCGCTTCTGGGCGATCGTGGAAAAATATCGGGTGAACATCTTCTACACCGCACCGACCGCCATCCGCACGTTCATGAAATGGGGTGAAGGCTACCCGCGCCGCCATGATTTGTCGTCGCTGCGGTTGATCGGCACTGTCGGCGAGCCAATTAACCCCGAAGCGTGGCTGTGGTATTGGGAGCACATCGGCGGCAAACGCTGCCCCGTCGTGGACACTTGGTGGCAGACGGAAACGGGTTGCATCGTCATTTCCCCTTTGCCCGGCATCACCCCGCTCAAGCCCGGCTCAGCGACCCGGCCGTTGCCTGGCTTCTTCGCGGCGGTGCTGGACGACAACGGCAACCCGTGTCCCGAAGGCGTGCAGGGTTACTTGGTGCTGACCAAACCGTGGCCGTCCATGTCCCGCACCATTTGGGGCGACCCTGAACGCTATGTGCAAACCTACTGGGCGCGCTTCCCCGGCGTTTACTTCACGGGTGACGCCGCAGTCAGGGACAAAGACGGCTACTTCTGGCTGCTGGGGCGCGTGGACGATGTCATCAATGTCGCCGGACACCGCATCAGCACGATGGAGTTGGAAAGCGTCCTCGTAGAGCATCCAGCGGTCGCGGAAGCGGCGGTCATCGGGCGCGCCGACGAAGTCAGGGGGCAAGTGCCCGTCGCCTTTGTCACCATCCGTGAGGGTATCTCCACAAACAACGAACTGGCGCAGGAACTGAAAGAGTATGTCGCCAAACGCATCGGCGCCATCGCCCGACCCGCTGATGTTTTCTTCACCGCGGAGTTGCCCAAGACCCGTTCGGGCAAAATCATGCGCCGGCTGCTGCGGGACATCGCCGAAGGACGCGTCCTCGGCGACACGACCACGCTCGCTGACCCAACCGTCGTGCAGCAACTGAAGCAGATGTATGAGGAGCGTTATGGCGAAAGCAGTTGAAAACCACCCAAACCGGTGGAGCATGAGGCTTGCCAGCAAGTAGGGGTGCAAACGCTGCACCCCTACAATTTTTTATCGTGCGCAACTTAAGAAAGCAAACGGCGTCTAAAGGTGAAGGCGATAAAAAATTCATCAACAAGGAGGCTGATATGGTGTTACACCTTCGCCCAAACAACACCGTTGATGCTGGTCGCAGTTGCGGCTTCACACTGATTGAGTTGTTGGTCGTTATCGCGATCATCGCCATTCTGGCGGCGATCCTATTTCCCGTGTTCAGTCAAGCGAGGGAAAAAGCCCGCCAGTCCAGCTGCTTGAGCAACCTTCGTCAGTTGAACATGGGCTTGGTGCAATATGTCCAAGACTACGACGAGAGGTTTCCGAACTACTACTGGAGTGAGGGTTGCCAACAGAACAACCCTTACTCGGCGACATGGTTTCGTGGCATCTACCCGTATGTGCGAAACCTGCAACTTTACGCATGCCCTTCAGACAACCGCGGCTTCAGTTCCTGCGCGGTGTGGCGGACACCGCCCTTTGATGCACCGAACTTCCGCATTGACTACGGCTACAACGAAATCGTTGGGAACTGGGGCGGTGGGTTAGCACTGGCGCAGTTAAAAACACCCGCAGAAACGCTTATCTTGGCGGATTGCCAGCAAAGTTGGATCGGAGGTTACTGGAACGCGGGCAGTGCCGCTAACCGCGCGTTTTTGCGGCGCGTGGCATTTGCGTCTGATAACGACGCGTGGGGTAGCGGTGGCTGTGGCTGCCCGCCGCGCGACGGCAACAATTACATACCACCTAACGCTGAGAACCGCGCCCGTCACACCGGTGGCTCCAATTTGGGCTTTGCCGACGGGCATGTGAAGTGGTCTCGGTGGAACAACTGCCGTACTGTCTCTGGCAACGGCTCGTTGCGCTACTACGATTGGGAATGGTAGAGGTCACACGAACCGAGCGGCGCCGCCGTCAATGTTGACGGCGGCGCCAGTAATGTAGCCTGCATGCTCCGACGCAAGGAAGCACACGAGCGCCGCCACCTCTTCGGGTCGTCCCAACCGCCCCAGCGGGATGCCCATCTCCTTTGCTGTCTTGTCTGCAAACTCTTCCAGCGTCAGGTGCGGAGCAACGCGTTGGCGCCGTCGCTCCAACTGGTCGCTGACGATGGTGCCCAAGTTGACGCTGTTGACCGTGATGTTGTAGGGGGCTAACTCATCTGCCAGCGCTTTTGTGAACGCGATGCACGCGGCGCGCCAAGTGCTGGTGCAAATCGCGGCGGCGCTGGGTTGCTTGCCCAAAATGCTGTTCATGTTAATGATGCGCCCCCACCGTTGCGCCTTCATCGTAGGCAGCACAGCCTTGATGCAACGGATGTGGGCGTAAAGTTTCACATTCAGGTCGTCCTGCCACTGCTGCCAAGTCAACTCGTCAAAGTGCCCCGGTTGCGCCCGCCCCGCGTTGTTGACGAGGATGTGCACCGTGCCGAAGCGCTCCAGCACGGCGGTGAAAAAACGCTGCACCTGTTCGTCGTCCGTGACATCGCACGGCATCGCAAACGGGCGTCGTGCTGTTGCGGCGGCGATTTCCTCGGCGGCGCGTTCTAAGTCGCTCGTGGTGCGGGCGCAAATTGCCACTTGTGCCCCTTCGCGGGCGAGCCATGCCGCTGTCGCCCAACCGATGCCTTTCGTGCCTCCTGTTACGACGGCGATTTTACCCTGCAAGCCCAAGTCCATCGCTAAAACACCCCTTGTCCCTCAAGCGACCCAGCCTGTTTTTGCCCCGACGGTGAAAATTTTGCCCGCTGGAAGCACCTCTGCCAAGTTCGGGTGAGTCCGCTCAAAATTGAGGGGTGATAATGTCCGAGCGTTGCACTTTGTAAAGGTCGGTGAAGGAAATTATGGCGACCAAGCGGGTGATCGTTGGTGCCGACGATGTTTACCCTGCCGCTCAGGCGGCGTGCGATTACTTGCGGGCGAAGGGTTTTGAGGTCGTGCCTGTCGGTGCGCTGCTCACAGGCAGCGTTGAGCCTTGGACGGATGTCGCATTGGAAGTGGCGCGGCGGGTCGTTCAAGGTGAAGCGGATTTCGGTGTCGTCGTCTGTTACACGGGCACGGGTGTGTCCATCGCCGCCAACAAGGTGCGGGGCGCTCGCGCCGCCTTGTGCAACGATGCCAAGACTGCAGAAGGCGCCCGCAAGTGGAACGACGCCAACATTTTGGCGATGAGCGGGCGCCTGGTGACGCCCGAAGTGGCGCGGGAGATTTTGGACGCGTGGCTGTCCGTGAACGAAATTGACCTGACGGAAGCGCAAAACATCGCCAAACTGAAGGCGTGGGACGAACAGCGTTGAGCGCAGGTGATGGACGGTGAGCGCCTTGCTGGATGCCTTACGGAAAGTCGTCAACCGCGAAAACTTGACGCAAGAAGCAGCCAAAGCGGCGATGGGTGTCATCATGCGTGGGGAGGCAACGCCCGCCCAAATCGCGGCGTTTTTGGTGGCGCTGCGCATGAAGGGCGAAACGGTCGCTGAGATCTCGGGCTTCGCCGAAGCGATGAAGGAAAGCGCTGTCAAAGTGGACACAAAGCGCCGCCCCGTCGTAGACACCTGTGGGACGGGTGGCGACCGCATCAAAACCTTCAATGTGTCCACTGCCGCTGCCTTCGTCGTGGCTGGCGCGGGCGTGACTGTCGCCAAGCACGGCAATCGGTCCGTCACCAGCAAAGCAGGCAGCGCCGATGTTTTGGAGGCGCTGGGCTTCAACCTGCAAATGCCCCCAGAACGGGCAAAACAGGCGTTAGACGACATCGGGGTTGCGTTCCTGTTTGCGCCCAACTTTCATCCCGCCATGAAGCACGCAGCGGGACCGCGCCGCGAAATTGGGCTGCGGACGGTGTTCAATTTGCTCGGTCCGATCGTCAATCCGTGCCCGTTGGATGGGCAAGTCGTAGGCGTATACGACGGCGCGTTGACGACCGTCGTCGCCCGGGTGCTGGCGAACTTAGGTGTGCGGCGGGGGTTTGTCGTGCACAGTTTGGACGGCATGGACGAATTGTCCGTCACGAGTGCGACACAAGTGAGCGCCGTGCGAGACAACGAGGTGCACACCTTCGTCATTTTCCCCGAAGATCTCGGTTTTCAACGGACTGACCCACGCGAATTGGAGGGGGGCACCCCGCAAGAGAACGCGCAATTGCTGCGGGCGATCCTGAGCGGTGAAGTTAAGGGCGCAAAACGCGATGTCGTCGTTTTGAACGCTGCCACCGCTATCGCGGCAGCGGGCGTTGTGGACGATATCAAAGACGCCATCCCCATCGCTGAAGAAGCCATTGACAGCGGGGCTGCCCTGCGGAAACTGGAGGCGCTCATTGCGTTCTCGCAAAAAGTCGCCCGTTGAAAGTTTGACTGGGAGAGTCCGCGCCCCCGCGCGCCGAACGATGTCCGGTCAGGCGCCCGCTCTTCCCAACACCACCTGACGGAGGGGTGCTGATGAACCTTTTGCAGCGAATCGTAGCGGTGAAGCGTGACGAAATTGCCCAGCGGCAGCGGGAATATCCGCTCGCTGCGCTTTTAGCGCGGCTCAAGAGCGCCCTACCCATCCGACCGTTTGGGGCGATGTTGAAGCGCAGCCCTGACACGCCGATGCGGTTGATTGCCGAACTGAAAAAGGCATCGCCGTCTAAAGGTATTTTCCGCGACGATTTTGACGCCGCCGCGTTTTTGCGGGCGTATGAGCGATCTCCTGCGAGCGCGTTGTCTATTTTGACCGACACGCCCTTTTTCCAAGGCCGTTTAGACTTTTTGCCGCTGGCGCGCCAACTGACGACCAAGCCGCTATTGCGCAAGGACTTTTTGATAGACGCCTATCAACTGTTTGAGGCACGGGTTTACGGTGCCGATGCGGTGCTGCTTATCGTGGCGGCGCTGACGCCAGCCCAATTGCACGAGTTGCTGAGCCTGACCCGCGAGTTGGGCATGGACGCGTTGGTGGAAGTTCACACCGAAACCGAACTGGAAACGGCGCTCAACGCCGGTGCGACCCTCATCGGGATCAACAACCGCGACCTAACGACTTTCGCCGTTGACCTAACGACGACTTTGCGGTTGCGCCCGCTCATCCCTGACGGATGCGTCGTCGTCAGCGAAAGCGGCATTGAAACGCCTGAACAAGTGCGCCGGTTAGCCGACGCGGGCGTGGACGCAATTTTGGTCGGCGAAACACTCATCCGCAGCGATGACCCTGTCGCCAAAGCCAAAGCGTTGTTGGGTTTGTGAGGGGAAATGTTCGGCACGGACGGAGCGGTGAAGCAAAATTTGAGCGGCACCGACACAAAACGACGGACGCAAAGGCATGCACGAGGGCATGACAAACTCAACAGCGCCCGCACGGGTTAGTTCTGACGGAGGCGTTGAGCGTGATGCAGTCGTTATTGGACTTGGAGTCGGGTGTTGCGGTGACGCTCAAAAATGGTGAGCGAGTATTGGTGCGCCGGTTTCGCCGTTCGGACGGGAAAGCGTTGCTGCAATTTTTCACGGAAGGGCTGTCACCGGAAAGCCAACGACTTTACTCACTGCAACCGCTGGACGCTCAGTTGGTGAACTGGGTCGTCAGTGAGGCGGATGCGCCTGATATCTTACGCTTAGTCGCTCTGCAAGGGGAAGCGATCGTCGGCTATGCCTATTGGCGCCAGCAGATTTTTAAACGCGCGATGCCCTTGTTGAGTATCGCTGTCGCCGATGCCTACCAAGGGCTCGGTTTGGGCACGGCGTTGATGACCCTGCTGATTGAAGGGGCGCGCCTGAAGGGCATGGAGGGGCTTGAGTTACATGTTTTCAAGCACAATCACCGCGCGATCGCTCTGTACCGCAAATTGGGCTTTAAAGTCGTCGGGGATACCGATGAAGGGCGCCAATGGGTCATGGTTATGCAGTTTTATCACAAGCGGCGATAAAATTGAGCCACCACCCACGAACGCACAACGAAGGAGGTGACTTGCGTGGCGAAAAGCCGTCTGCGCGAAAAAGAGTTACGGCGCCGTCGCCACCGCTATTGGAAGCGCAGAAAACAACGCATCAAGCAAGCCATTTTGGAAGCGCGACTGCGCAAGCTGGAGCAAAAGCAGCAAACTGGCGCGGCACCGTCGGCTGAAACGGCTACCGCAGCCCAACCCGCTGCACCGTCGGTGAGTGAAATGCCATCGGCGTAAAACGCTCACCACGGCAAGGACGCAGCAGAGGTTCCCCTTGCCTTGGAGGCGCCATGCGTTTAACGCATGGCGCCTAACCCTCGCCAACGCACTTCCAGCAACAGGAAGCGTTGCCGCTCCTGTTGTTCAGACCATCCACCTTGTAATCCCCAGATAGGCGGGAAGCCCCGTGTCCAATGGAGCGCCAACAAGGTAGACCGATCGGCTGCCCATTGCAGGCTCAATGTCCAATAGCCTTCACGGTCCCGTTGGGCGGGGTCGTGGCGGTTCAGGAAACTGTTGGCTGCCATACCCGTTAACTGCCAGCGCGGGTGCCACTGCCACCGCAGCCACACAGAAAACAACCGCGAGTCGGGTCCTGTCGGGTAACCCAACCCGATGCCGTGATAGTCGTAGAAGTTGACGGGACGGGTGTGGGTGTAGGTGAACTGGTCAAAGTGGGCGAACTCAGCGCCCAAAGTCCATCGGGGACGCTCCCACTGCGCCCCGAAAATCCAGCCCAGTTTTTGTTGGACCTCAATTTTTTTGGAGAAGGGCAAGCGGATGTCGTCCACGACGACGGCGCCGTAGAGCGTCCATGCGGCCTGTCGCCATTGCACATCACCGTTGACGATGACCTGGTCAGTGCCCTCGGTGCGCCACCCTGCCCGCACCGCCAGCCGCGACGCGGGATAAAAAGGCAAAAAGACCGTCGTCGGGGGCGGAAAGGACCGAGAAATGTTGCATTCGGTAAACCCAATGTGCCATGCAGTGCCCAAAGGTTTCTCCCACCGCCGCACCAGCAAAAACCGCCCGTCCCGATCGCCATGCAGATACGCCATCAATTGCCGCACCCGCCAGCGCCCAACGAGTGGCAGTTTAAGCCGCAAACTCACCGTGACGCCGTCCAGCGGGTAGCCGGTGTCGGAGAGCAACGGCGTGCCCCAAAAGCCAGGACCCCATCGGTGATAGTTGCGCCCAAACTCCCACACGGTGCTGCCGATGAACCCACGAACGGTTGCGATTTCCAGTGTCGGTACAGGGCGCGTGTCCGTCAGCGGCAGAGGGTCGCGGTGGCGCAATTGTAGTATCGCACCCCAGCGCTCGTCTGGGTGATAGGTGAGGGTGAACGCATCAAAGTGTTCCCAAGTTGTCCGTTCGCCGATTTGGCGCGCGGCAAAGCCGCGCAACTGGACGCTCCACTGCCATCGCGGCGGCGTCAAGCGTCCTTGTTGCCACCTCTCTGTCGTCCACCAGGTGAACAAAGCGTCATCGCTTTCACGCCGAACACCGTCAAACTGCTGCCACCGTTCCGCGTCACCCGGCAGCCACACTGCCTTGCCTGCTGCACCTAACGCAAGGGCAGGGGAGTTGCGCATGAGGTCATGTAGCCAATCGCTGGTCGGGGTTTTAGTGCTAAACCCGCTTTGCGCCATCGCTGCAGCCCCTATCCCCATCACAAGTGCCCAGTGAACCCAACGCATACCTCTCACACTCCTCAACCAGGCAATTTGAGATGCCGCTAAAATGTTGGAGCGTTTTGCAAACGCTCGTCGCGAGGGTGAAAGGGCAATGGCACGGTTAGGCGTTTGTGTTGTGGGTTTGGGTTGGATGGGACGCGTCCATTGCGAGGCGTTGGCGTCCCTCGGTGAGCAGGTGGCGTTGTTCGTCTGCAGCCGCGACGCTGGAAAGGCAAAGGAATTTGCCGACCGGTTTAACGCTGTCGCGTGGTTCACCGATTACCGACACGCCTTGCAAGACGACCGCGTTGAAGTCGTGGACATCTGTTTGCCCCACGATTTGCATCTGCCTTACGCCCTGCAAGCCTTTGATGCCGACAAGCATGTGTTGACCGAGAAGCCGATGGCACGCACCTTGGACGAAGCCCGCCAAATGGTGCAAACGGCGCGTCAGCGCAGCAAGTTGCTGGCGGTCGCCGAAAACATGCGCACTTATGCCCACTGCGTTCGGGCGCAACAGTTGGTCTACGATGGCGCTATCGGTGAGCCCTTTTTTGTGCAGGTCAACCACTTCGCCTACTATGTGCCGCAAGGGTGGCGGCAACCGTTGGCGTCGTCCGGCGGCGGGTCGCTCATTGATGTCGGGCACCACTATGTAGACCTCGCCGTCATGCTGGGTGGACGCGTTCGCACCGTCTTCGCCACCACGCACCGCAAAACCGTCACGGACATTGAGGGTGAAGACACCGCCATCATGCACCTCCTTTACGCCAACGGGGCGACAGGACACTTGGTCACGAGTTTCGGGATGCCCGGAACACCTGTCGCTCCCTTGTTCCTCGTCGCGGGCACGGAGGGTAGCGTCTATTACGAACAACACGGGCGCGGTTTGGTCTGGCACCGCAAGGGGCGCGACCCCGAAGTCGTTTTGCCCCCGCCAGCGATGAGCGGGCGGGATTGGTGGGAGGAAACGATCCGTGAAGGCGTTCGCGCCTTCGTGCAAGGTGCATCAGAGGGCAGGGAACAACCGCTGAGCGCTGACGACGGCTTGCACGATATGGCGGTCATTGACGCTGGTTACCGTTCCGCACAAACAGGGCAACCTGTCCGTGTGGAAGTGTGACGGCGAGGGCTTACGGGCACTACCGCGCGGCGCGCTCGGCGTAACGGATGGCAACGACGCCCACCACAATGCTGACGACGATGAACCAACTGACAGCGTCGCGCCAAAAGGGCGGCAGCGTTTCACCGCTGAGCAGCAGCGCTAACGCCGACAACTCCCCTCGTGCCCACAAACTCATCATCAGCCGCCGATGCGCCCGCGTTCGCAAAGCGTCCACGCGCCCGGCGATCCAACCGATGATAACCTTCCCTGCAATACCTGCGACCAGCAACGCGCCGCTCACCCCAATCGTGGTGGGCGTCAACCGCAGCGACATCTGCAGCCCAAAGGTGAAGAAAAACAGCGCCGTGCCCAGTTCCCGCAACGGTAGCAGCCGTTGCTCCAATTCAGAGCGGTCACGAGTGCCGCTGAACAACATGCCTGCCAAAAAGGCGCCCAACATTTCCGAGGCACCGAAGGCTTGCGCCGCTGTGCTGAGCGCCACAACGGACGCCAAAGTCACAAGGTTGTCCAGTTCGCTCGGCAGCCGGGCAAAGAGGCGTTCCAACGGACGCGTCAGCACGACCGAGGCGATTAACATGACAACGATGAAACCGAACCCGAGGGCGGCGGTCGTCCACCGGGTGCCGCTACCGACTACCGCCCCCGCCACACCCAACAGTATCAGTATCGTCAAATCTTCGCCCAACGAGAGCCAAAGGCAAGTTTCCGTTTCGGGATAAGCGAGCCGACGCAGTTGGGCAAAGGCGGTGAAAGTCACCGCGGAACTCGTCGGGTAAACTGCCATCGCCACGAAAAATGCCCCGCTCAAGGGGCAACCCAACGCCCACAACCCCACGCACGGCAGCCCGAAGTTGACGAGAAAGTTCAACGCGATAGTGCCCAGCCGTCGTCCCGTCAGCAGCAACCGCCAATCAAATCCCATGCCCAGAAAGAACATTAACAGCACCATACCGAGGGTGCCGAGCAAGTGTAAGGAGGGCGTAGGGCGCACCACCACTTGGGCGCCGACGCCTGCCAGCAAATAGCCCAACAATAGCGGGACGCCCAACGACCGCGCTACGACCCCGCCCACCACGATGCCCAACAACGCCACCGCCAAAGCCGCCAACTCCCCATCCAGCACCGTTTGGGCTGTCATTGGTCAGGTGCCACCTCAAAAACTTTTTGGAACTGCCGCATCTGTTGCCCTGTGCCGACCAGCAACAACAGGTCGCCGACCTGCAGCTGCTCCGACGGGTCGGGGTTGGGAATGATTTGCGTTCCGCGCTGGATAGCAATGACCGAAACACCCGTCCGCTTACGGATTTGCAGTTGGGCAATGGAACGCCCCGCCAGCGGCGAGCGTGGTGCCACTGTCAGCCATTCAATCACCAACCCGCTGAGCACCATTTCCGCTTGTGACAGCGGCGTCGGCTCATAAACCGCTCCGCCCAAAATCATCGCCACTTCCCGTGCTTCGGCGTCTGAGAGGGCGATGACAGCGCTTGGTTCTTCGGCACCCTGCGGAAACAGAAATAACTCCCGCGTACCCGTCAGGTGGGCGACGATGACCAATTCGTCGCCGCTGTGCAGCGTCAGCACGAACTTTTTGCCGACACCAGGTAACTCCACTTCGCGCACTCTCATGCTCCTTCGCTCCTTTCAACAGTGCCTTGCGATAGCGTTTAAAGGCAGGCGCTTTGACGGTTAAGGGAGCAGCGCAAAGAGTGCCCGCAGCACGCTCTAAAACCCCAGCGTCTCTCTATGCCTGTCAACAGTTTGCCCTTTGGCAATCAAAGTGTGCCACCGCTAAACTCTGTTAACGGTGACCGATCATGAGCGGCTTCCGACTCGTGACCGACTTGGTGCCCAAGGGCGATCAGCCTAAAGCCATCCGCCAGTTGCTGGAGGGGCTACGGAAGGGCTACCGCTTCCAGACGCTCATCGGCGTGACGGGAAGCGGCAAGACCTTCACCATCGCCAATGTCATCGCTCAGTGGAACAAACCGGCGCTAATTATCTGCCACAACAAGACGCTGGCGGCACAACTGTGTGCCGAGTTGCGCCAACTGTTTCCTCACAACGCCGTTGAATACTTCGTCAGTTTCTACGACTACTACCAACCTGAAGCCTACATCCCTCAAACCGACACCTACATTGAAAAGGACTGTGACATCAACGACGAAATTGACCGTCTCCGCCACGCAGCCACGCAAGCAGTTTCAACGCGTCGCGATGTTATCGTCGTTGCATCGGTCTCGTGCATTTACGGTCTCGGTTCTCCTGAACTTTACCAAGAGATGACCCTGACTTTGGAGCGGGGCAAATCTTACGATTTGCGACGAATTCTGCACAAACTCGTTGACCTTTATTTCGCCCGAAACGATTACGAACTGGAGCGAGGCACTTTCAGGCTGCGGGGCGATGTGCTTGAAATCCGACCTTCTTACGAAGAGATGGTCTACCGAATTGAGTTTTTCGGTGACGAGGTTGACAGTATCACCGTTATTGACCCACTAACGGGTGAAGTGATGGAGCGGAAGGAAGCCGTCGTCATCTACCCAGCGAGCCACTATGTTTGCACCCGTGAGAGGTTGGAACGAGCCCTCAAGTCCATTGAACAGGAGCTGCAAGAGCAACTGGAAAAGTTTCGGCGTGAAGGCAAGTTGTTGGAAGCGCAGCGGTTAGAGCAAAGGGTCCGTTACGACCTTGAGTTGTTGCGGGAGACGGGTTACTGCAAGGGTATTGAAAACTACTCCCGCCACTTTGACGGGCGCAAGCCCGGCGAACCGCCTTACACGCTCATTGACTACTTCCCGAAAGATTTTTTGCTCATCATTGATGAGTGCCATCAAACGATCCCGCAATTGCGGGCGATGTATGAGGGCGAGATGAGCCGAAAGCGAAACCTCGTGGAGTTCGGTTGGCGATTGCCCAGCGCCTACGACCACAGACCTCTCAAGTTTGACGAATTTTGGGAGCGCATCAACCAATGCATCTTCATGTCGGCGACACCAAGCGAATGGGAACTTTCCGTCAGCGAGCAAGTTGTGGAGCAAATCGTTCGCCCAACAGGTTTGCTTGACCCTGAAGTTGAAGTCCGACCGACGAAAGGGCAAATTGAAGACTTGATCGGCGAAATCAAAAAGCGAGTTGAAAAAGGGCAGCGGGTTTTGGTCACAACATTGACGAAACGAACCGCCGAGGACTTAACGGCATTTTTGATTGAGTTGGGCATCAAAGCTCACTACTTGCACCACGACATTGAAGCCATTGAGCGAACCGAGATTTTGCGCGATTTGCGGTTGGGCAATTACGATGTGCTCGTTGGCATCAACTTGCTCCGAGAAGGGTTGGACTTGCCTGAAGTAAGTTTGGTGGCGATTTTGGATGCGGATAAGGAAGGCTTCTTGCGCTCCTACACCTCGCTTATCCAGATCATGGGACGGGCTGCCCGGCATGGGGAAGGTAAAGTCATCATGTATGCCGACACGCTCACGGACAGTATGCGCAAGGCGATTGAGGAGACAAACCGCCGTCGGCGCATTCAGGAAGAGTTCAACCGCAAGCACAAAATCAAACCCCAGAGCGTGCGAAAGCCCGTTTACGACGCCTATCTGCCCGTCCCATCCATCATGGAGCGACGCGCCTCCTATCAAGTCGGGACAGGAAGTGCAGAACGAGTAGCGGGTGAAGTCCCACCTCTTGACGAAATTCCGTTCGTTATCAAACGGTTGGAGAAGGAAATGCACGAAGCGGCAAAACGGTTGGAGTTTGAGCGGGCTGCGGAACTGCGCGACCGCATCCGCTACCTGCGCGGTATCCTGCATGGTGAAACGGCTCAAGTTAAGCAAAAGGATGCATCAACCTACCCGTCACTGTCAGGTCGGTCGCGACGGAGGCGATAGTTGATTTGCCTTCGCCGCCAATGCCATGACATCTCGGAGGAGCCAAGATGCGTTGAAAGCGGACCGTTCCCCGCAATCCCTGCCCGAACCCGTTCGTGTCCGACAGTGAGAGCCATGCGTTTGAAAAAAACAGCGCAGCGCCCTTGCTGTTTGGAGGCGTTGGGCGGACGGCAAGGGCGCCTGAATCGGTCACGCATCTTTGATAGGTTCAAACCAACCGACGGTGCGGTTCGTTTCGGTGAACACTCGCCGAGCGGCTGCCAAAAGCAGGTCGGGCGTGACAGTATACAGCCGGGCGAGGTAAGCGTTCAGCAACCGCCAATCGCCGAGGACTTCGTAGGCGCCGACATGATAGGCTCGCTCGGTCACCCCGTCCAACGAACGCAGGAAATCGGCTTCCTCACAATGGAGGACGCGGTCTATCTCTTCGGGTGTCGGTGGCTCTTGGGTCAGCCGTTGCAACTCCGACCAGACCGTTTCTTCCACTTCCGGCAGGTTCGCTTGGTTCGTCAAGGTCACAAAGATACCGAAAAGTGCTGCCTCTTTGTGCACATGGTTACCCGCCCACACGCTGACGGCTTTTTGCGTTTCCACCAGCCGACGGTAGAGGCGGGCGGTGCGCCCCTGTCCCAGCACATCGGCAAGCAAGTGCAGGGCGTAGGGGGCGAGGGCGTCCGCCTCATTATGGGCTCCGTTCACCGAATAAGTCGGGGCATGGAAGACCATCGCCAACAGCGGGAGTTCACCGTGCCCTTTGATCCGCACCCGTCGTTCGCCGCGTTGAGGCGGTTCCTTCACCGAGATGGCAGGTGGCACTTCGCGGGGGCTCAAATCGCCGAAGCGCCGCTCCACCTCCGGCAGGGCTTCTTCCACGGTGATGTCCCCGCTGAGGACGAGGAAGGCGTTATTGGGCGCGTAAAAGCGCCGATAGTGTTGGTAAAGGTCGTCACGGGTCATTCGCTCCAAATCGCAACGCCACCCGATAATCGGGTTGCGGTAGGGGTGCACCTGAAAGGCAGTCGCTGCCAACTCGGTGAACAAACGGTGCTCCGGGTGGTTCTCATACATCTCCAGTTCGCTGAGGATGACGCCCCGTTCCAGTTCGGTCTCCTGCGGGTCAAAAAGGGCGTTGGTCATCCGGTCGGCTTCAATGTCCAGCCCGATGAGCCAGTTTTCTTTGGGCAAAGTTTCAAAGTAAGCCGTGTGGTCGTAGGTTGTATGCCCGTTGAGCGTGCCGCCGTGCTTTTGGATGAGCCGGGCGATCTGTCCCTTGGGGAACTTCGGGGTGCCCTTAAACAGCATATGTTCCACCCAGTGGCTGACACCGGTCAACCCCAACTGCTCGTGGCGGGAACCGACGCGGTAGAACGCCCAAACGCTCACGACGGGGGCGTGGTGGGCAGGCACCACCAGCACCTTAAGCCCGTTCGGGAGGGTGTGTTCTGCGACTTCTACCTTGAACTCCGTCGCTGTCGTCATCCGTCACTGTCACCTCCGTGCGATAAATTGTAGGCGGGCAGTTGAAGAAATGGCGCACCATCAAGGTAACGGAGCGTGAAACAACGCCGACGATGCAAGAGCGTGCCAAGCGGCTGGCTTTGGACCCGCTCAACCTCTGTTCGGTGGGAACGGTGCGGCGGTTGCTGTTGGAGCACCGAATCCGTCCGTCCAAAGCGTTGGGGCAAAACTTCCTTGTCAGCCGTTCGGCGCTGGCGGTCATCGTGGAGACAGCCGCGTTACAACCGAGCGACGGGGTGTTGGAGGTCGGGACAGGGCTGGGTACCTTGACCGCTGCCCTTGCCCAGCGGTGTCGGCGCACCGTTTCGCTGGAGAAGGACCGACGACTGTTTGCCATCGCCGTCCAGCAACTGGCGGCGTTTCCCAATGTCGTCGTTTACCACGCCGACGCTTTAGTGGCACAGTGGCGGGATCTGCTGGAGCGCAACGCCGATGGTGTGGTCCGATGGAAGTTCGTCTCCAACTTACCGTATGCTGTCAGCAAGCCGCTGCTGATGCGCTTGTTACGGGAACGTCACCTCTTTGCCGACGCGACAGTAACGGTGCAGCGTGAGGTCGCCCAGCGGCTCGTGGCGAAACCGGGGCAAAGCAATTACAGCGTTCTGTCCGTTGCCTTCCAACTGTATGGGGAGGCACATTTAGCCGCAACGCTGCCACCGACCAGTTTCTTTCCGCCGCCCGAAGTGTGGTCAACGGTGGTGCACATTCGCTTTCTCCCTGTCCCGCGCGTTCCAGTCGCCGACGAACGGTTCTTTTTCCGCGTGGCGGAAGCAGCGCTGATGCAACGGCGCAAAACCCTTGCCAACGCCCTGAGCGGTGGGCTGCGACTGCCCAAAGACCGCATAACGGCTATTTTGCGGTCTTGCGGCATAGAGCCAGAACGGCGGGGGGAGACTTTAACGCTGGTGGAACTGGCGCGGTTAGCGGACGCCTTGAAAGGCGACATGGAGGGCTTGCCTTATGCCTGAGGCGTGCTATACTTACCGCACGCCAACTGAACGCAGCGAAGGGCTGTGGAGCGGGCGTAGCTCAGTGGCAGAGCGCCACCTTGCCGAGGTGGAGGTCGCGGGTTCAAGTCCCGTCGCCCGCTCCAAATTTTTATGCGGGTTGAGTTACCCCCTTGCGTCTTTGTCTGGTAGGCACTGTGCACCCCCGCTGGGTGCTTGCGGACGCATGTCAACGGGACGAGGTGACCATGCGTAATGCAGTTGACGAGCGTTCAAGTGGAACAAAAAGAACCGTGCGTGTGGGAATTGACCGTGGAAGTGGCGCCTGAAGAGGTGCAACGCGCGACGGAAAGCGTGTTGAGGCAGTTGAGCCGTTCTTTGCGGGTGCCAGGATTCCGTCCCGGTCATGTCCCGCCAGGCATTATCAAACGCTGGGTCGGCGAAGAACAAATCCGACGGCAAGTTTTGGAAGACTTGTTGCCCAACGCGCTGATGGCAGCGATAGAACAACGGGCTTTAGAACCGGTCGTCACGCCTGAATGGCGCGATGTGCAGTTTGCCGACGATGCCCCCCTGCGGTTTGTCGCCGAAGTGATCACCCGCCCTGAGGTGCAACTGGGGGATTACAAAGGGCTAAAGTTGCGGCGGGTCAAGTTAACGGTAACTGAGGAAATGTTGCAGCAAGCCCTTGAAGAAGTGCGTCAGGATTTAGCACGCTACGAACCGACCGACGAACCGGCGCAACCCCAAGACCGCGTGCGTGTGCGTTACCAAGTTTTAGCCGAAGACGAACAACCCACAGACCAATGGCAGAGCGGCACTTTCACCGCTGGCGCAGAGGGATGGGTGCCGCCTTTGCCGGAGCGCTTGGTAGGGCGTGCTAAGGGCGACGAAGATGAGTTCACCTACACTTACCCCGATGACCACCAAAACCCCGACTTAGCCGGCAAAACGGTGCGGGTGCGGTTCGTCGTGGAGAGCGTGCTCCGCCGCCATGTCCCGGAATTGACCGACGAAGTCGTTCAACAGGAATTGGGCATGGATAGCGTGCAAGCGCTCAAAGAAGAACTGCGGCACGAACTGGAAGGGCGATTACGCCGCACGGTGCGGGCGTCAGAACGCGCGCAAGCGGAAGAGGCATTGTTGCAATCCTGTTCGGTGACGGTTCCGAACGCCTTGATAGACAAATTCACCGACCAGTTGTTGGCGGAAACGGAGGCATCCTTGCGCCAGCGGGGGCTGACGCTGTCGCAATGGCTCCAAGCACAAAACAGCACGCTGGAGGAGTATCGCCAGCAACTGCGCCAAGAGGCGGAACGTCGCCTCAAACTCCGCTTCATCTTGGAAGCCATCGCCCAGCGCGAGGGCATCGTCGTCACAGATGAAGAAGTGCTGCAAGCGATGCAAGGAGCACCGCAAGAAATGGATGAAGACACCTTGGCGACACTGCGCCGCCAGTGGCTGGAACAGCGGGTTATAGACTTGGTGTTGATGACAGCGGAATGGGTAGAAGAAGAGCCTGCGGAAAGCGGGCAAGTGCCGCCCGCCTCGGCGCAGGAGGGCGCTCACCCATGATAGCCGTCACCGCAGCGACGGGACAATTGGGGCGCATCGTGCTCACCCATTTGACGCGCAAAGTGCCGGCAAACGAAATTGTTGCGGCGGTGCGAGACACGGCAAAAGCCGCCGACCTGGCAGCGTTGGGCGTGCAAGTTCGCGAAGCCGATTACGACCGCCCCGAGACTTTAGTAGATGCCTTTACGGGCGTGCACACAGTGTTGTTGATTTCTTCACCGGCGGTCGGGCGACGCGTGCAGCAACACCAGAACGCCGTCAAAGCCGCTCAAGACGCCAAGGTGCAATGGCTCGTTTACACGAGCCTTTTGCACGCCGACCGCTCCCGCTTGGGCATTCTCGCCGAAGAGCACCGTCAAACCGAGCGTTTCATCGTGGCGTCGGGGCTGAACTACACCATTTTGCGCAACGGGTGGTATATGGAAAACTACGCCCCTTTTGTGCGTGCGGCTGTCGAGCATGGGGTGCTGGTGGGCGGTACCGGCAACGGGCGTATCGCTGCCGCCCCGCGCGCCGATTACGCAGAAGCTGCCGCCATTGTGCTGACCACGGAGGGGCACATCGGTAAGGTTTACGAACTGGCAGGCGATGAAGCCTTTACGATGGCGGATTTCGCCGCCGAACTAAGCCGTTTGACGGGCAAGACCGTTGCGTATCGCCAAGCGTCATCGGACGAATACACCCGTTGGCTTGTCTCCGTTGGGTTTCCCGAGCCGATCGCTCGTCTTTATGCTGCGTTGGAAGAAGCCGTCGCACAAGATGACCTCTTTGACGACAGTCGTCAGTTGAGCCGGTTGTTGGGGCGGCCTACCACTTCATGGCGTGCCGCCCTCGCCGCGCTCTTGCAAAATACTTAACAGCCTTCAACGAGGCAAGCAAGGAGGTGAGCCGTGGTGTTGATCCCGTGGGTCATTGAAGAAACACCGCGCGGTGAACGCGCCTACGACATCTATTCGCGACTGCTCAAAAACCGTATCGTGTTTTTGGGCGGTGAGATCACCGACCAACTGGCAAATGTCATCATCGCCCAGTTGTTGTTTCTTGAAAAAGAAGACCCTGACCTGACCATTGACCTTTACATCAACAGCCCAGGCGGCTCGGTGGACGCTGGGTTAGCGATTTACGATGCCATGCAATTCGTCAAGCCGGATGTCGCGACTTACTGCATCGGGCACGCATACAGCATGGCAGCGGTCTTACTGGCGGCGGGGGCGAAAGGCAAGCGTTACGCGCTGCCCCATGCCCGCATCATGATTCACCAGCCTTGGGGCGGCGTGCAAGGTAAGGCAGCCGATGTGGAAGTGTATGCCCGTGAAATCCTCAAGGTCAAAAACATCATCAACCACATCCTTGCCGATCACACGGGACAACCGCTGGAACGCATTGAGCGCGATACCGAGCGTGATTTCTTCATGGACGCCTACGAGGCGAAAGAATATGGGTTGGTAGACCACGTGCTGGAGAAACGGGGCGACTGAGGGAGGGCGAACTTTGAAAGGTCAGCGCTATCTGCCGATGCATTCAAACGGAGGCGATCGCGATGCCGTTATTTGGCGGTGAAGACCGCAGCAACCCGCGCTGTTCGTTCTGTTTTCGGCGGCGGGAAGAGGTGCCCAGCATGATCATGGGTCCGGGTGGGGTCAACATTTGCGCCGATTGCGTGCAGACCTGCTACGACATGCTGGGCTTGCCCGGCACGGAGCGGCGCTCTGGCAACTACCGCACGGCGCCCGCATCGTCCGCCTACCGTCCCCTTCGCTTGCCCAAACCCCGTGAAATCTACGAGTTCTTGAACCAATATGTCATCGGGCAAGAGCGAGCGAAGAAAATCCTCGCCGTCGCTGTCTACAATCACTACAAGCGCATCCAAATGCCGACGGACGGCGTGGAAGTGGAGAAGAGCAATATTTTGCTGATCGGTCCGACGGGTTCAGGTAAAACGCTGCTGGCACGCACTTTGGCGAAGTTGTTGGATGTGCCGTTTGCCATCGCAGACGCCACCAGTTTGACCGAGGCGGGCTATGTCGGCGAGGATGTGGAGAACATTTTGCTGCGGCTCATCCAAGCCGCTAACTGGGATCTAGAAGCCGCGAAACGCGGCATCATCTACATTGACGAAATTGATAAGATCGCCCGCAAGTCCGCCGATAACCCGTCCATCACCCGCGATGTCTCGGGCGAGGGGGTTCAGCAAGCCCTGCTGAAAATCTTGGAAGGCACGGTCGCCAATGTGCCCCCGCAAGGCGGGCGCAAGCATCCCCACCAAGAGTTTATCCAGTTGGACACGACAGGCATCTTGTTCATCTGCGGCGGCGCTTTTGACGGTTTGGACAGGATCATTGAAGCCCGCCTCAAGGAAAACAGCATGGGCTTCGGCGCCCGTATCCGCAGCAAAGAGGAACGGGGCAATTTGCTCAACTATGTAATGCCTGAAGACCTGCTCAAATATGGCTTTATCCCCGAGTTCATCGGCCGGTTGCCTGTCATTGCGGTCGTAGACCCGCTGAGCAAAGAAGACTTGGTGCGCATCTTAACCGAACCCAAAAACGCTATCGTCAAGCAATACCAGACGCTGCTCGCTGCCGAAGGTGTGGAACTGGTCGTGACACCGGAGGCGCTGGAAGCCATCGCCGAAGAAGCCATGCGGCGCCGCACAGGTGCCCGCGCCTTGAAAAGCATCATTGAAGAACTCATGTTGGATGTGATGTTTGAGTTGCCGTCGTTAGAAGGCGTGCGGCAATGCATCATTACCGAAGAGACCGTGCGGCTGCGCAAAAAGCCGTTACTGGTCGGCGAGAACGATATGGGACAACGCGAAACAGCCTGACTGCCGTGACCTTTTGAAGGGGTGACCCTCATTGTCGCGTGTATCCGCTAAAGCCGAGAGGCAAACGGCAGAAAAACAAACGACAGCAGCCGAAAAGAGGACTTACGCCATCCCCATGATTCCCCTGCCTGATTTGGTCATCTTTCCCGGCGCGACGACGCCTGTCATCATCGGGCGACAGAAATCCTTGCGGGCGATGGAAGAAGTGTTCGCGCGCGACTTGCCGGTGTTCATGGTTTTACAACGAAGCCCGACAACTGCCGAGCCGCAAGCGGAAGACCTTTACACGATCGGCACGGTCGCTGACTTACTGCAGCCCATGCGGCTGCCAGACGGCAACATCCGTGTTCTGGCGCAAGGGCGGTGCCGCGCGCGGTTGGTGAAAATCACCCGCTCCGAGCCATTCTACTTGGTGATCGTGGAGGAGTTGCAAGAGCCCGACGAGCGCGACGCAGAAACCGTCGCTTTGGAGCGATTGGCGCGGCAAAAGTTTGAACAACTGGTGCAAGGCAATCGCTCTATCCCGCCCGACGCGGTGATGTATCTGTCCAGCAGTGACAGTCCAGGTCGCACCGCTGACATCATCGCAGCGTTCTGCACGGACTTAAAGGTCGGCGAACGCCAAGACCTCTTGGAGACATTGTCGCCACAAGAACGCTTGCGCAAACTGCTTGTCTTGTTGGAACGGGAGTTGCAAATCGTTGAACTGGAGCGGCGTATTGAAGCCCGCGTTAAAGAAGGCGTCACTGCGTCACAACGCGAGTTCATCCTGCGAGAACGCCTGAAAGCCATCCAAGAGGAGTTGGGGGAGCGCGACATCTTCACCGCCGAAGTGGAGGAGTTGCGCGAAAAGGTAGAACGGCTCAAGCTTTCTGAACCCGCCCGTGAACGCGCCCTCAAAGAAATAGAGCGGTTGGAAAAAATACCGCCGATGTCACCCGAAACGGGTGTCATCCGCACCTACTTGGATTGGCTGTTGAGTTTGCCTTGGAACAAGCGCACCAAGGACAACTTGGACGTTGACCGTGCCCAACGCATTTTGGATGAAGACCACTACGGACTTAAAGATGTCAAGGAGCGCATCTTGGAGTTCTTGGCGGTCCGCAAACTGACCGACAAAACGAAAGGTCCGATTTTGTGCTTCATCGGTCCGCCCGGTGTCGGAAAGACCAGCATCGGTAAATCCATTGCCCGAGCGATGGGACGAAAGTTTGTCCGCATCAGTTTGGGCGGCATCCGCGATGAGGCAGAAATTCGCGGGCACCGACGCACTTATGTCGGTGCCCTGCCAGGGCGCATCATCCAAGGCATCCGCCAAGCCGGCACGAAAAACCCTGTTTTCATGCTGGACGAGATTGACAAACTGGGTGTGGACTGGCGGGGCGACCCTGCCGCTGCCCTGTTGGAAGCCTTAGACCCCGAACAGAACAACGCGTTCAGCGACCACTACATTGAGGTGCCTTTTGACCTGAGCGAGGTGCTATTCATCCTGACGGGCAATGTCACTGACACCATCCCGCCAGCGTTGCGCGACCGCTTGGAAATTATCAACTTCCCCGGCTACACAGAGGACGAAAAGGTGCAAATCGCCCTGCGCCACCTGATTCCCAAAAACCTGGACAGTCACGGACTCCGCTCCAACTATCTGACCATCACTGAAACGGCACTGCGTCGCATTATTCGCCATTACACACAGGAAGCTGGTGTGCGCAATTTGGAGCGGCAAATTCAAGCCATCATGCGCAAAGTCGCCGTCCAAGTCGCCAAAGGCAAAGAGGTCGCGGTGCGCGTTACGCCGTCTAATTTGCCCAAGTTCCTCGGACCGCCCAAGTTCCGCTTAGGGGAGATGGAAGAGCAGGACGAAATCGGCGTGGCAATGGCGTTGGCGTGGACAGGCATCGGTGGCGATGTGCTCTCCGTTGAAGTTACGCTGCTGGAAGGGAGCGGCAAGTTAGTGCTAACGGGGCAGTTGGGGGAAGTCATGCAAGAGTCCGCCAAAGCGGCGCTGACTTACGCCCGCACCGTCGCTGCCCGCTTGGGTTTGAAAGACCGCCTGACTGACAAGACCGATGTCCACATCCATGTCCCCGCTGGTGCCATCCCTAAAGATGGACCGTCAGCCGGCGTGACGATGGCAGTCGCCCTCGTCTCGGCGGTGACGGGGTTGCCCGTTCGCCGTGAAGTCGGTATGACAGGCGAAATCACGCTGCGGGGCAAAGTCCTGCCTGTCGGCGGCATCAAGGAGAAACTACTGGGTGCCCATCGCACTGGCTTGAAGGTCGTCATCTTGCCGAAGGAAAACGAGAAAGACCTGCAGGATTTGCCGCCCAAAGTCCTTAAGGATTTGCAATTGGTCTTTGTGCGTCACATGGACGAAGTGTTGCCTGTCGCCCTCAAAGGGTTCACCCAGACGGCGCCGGCTGTGGCGCCTGCACCGATGACAGCGGCGACGATGGTGTGACGCACTGCGTTATACAGCTGCCGTCAGGGTGTTCCATCGTCCGACGAGTGGAACCGGCGCTGCCAGCAGTAACGATTGCAAGAGGCAAAACGGGCGCGTCCCCAAAAAGGGCGCGCCTATTTTTACTGGGGTTTGGTCGGAGGGCGGCTCTCCTGAGCCGGGATATGGGCGCCAGCAAAGGCTTGCGCGGTGACAGGGTTTGGTCGGAGGGCGGCTCTCCTGAGCCGCCGAAAAAACGGCATGAAAACCATAAGGGCGCGTCAGGAGACGCGCCCTCCGAGGCACAGCAGTGGTTCCCGTAAGGGCACTGGCGGCTGCAGGCGGAAGGTATCTACAGATGCACAGATAAAGTGCTCCTATCAAGAAACCTCCCCCGCCAATGAAAAGCAGATGGCAAGCAGGAGTAAAACAAGGCTTTCTGCAGTCACCCAGATTTCTCTGCGCAGCGTCTTAAACTCATGGCGTAGCAGCAAGGCAAAGAGCAGAGTCACCAGGCGAAGCATCATTGTCGTTTCAATGACCACCCGACTACAAAGCCCAAGATAAAAACGATGAGCGTGCTCAATAGGGGTTGTGTTCTGACTTCTTCTTTAAGGCGTTCCATCAGATCAAAACTGCGTTCTTTGACATCCTCTATGGCGTCTCGCATTCCTTCACCTACCTCTTCTGCCTTTGTTTTGACCTGCGAACCTGCACGACGCACCCTGCCTTTCAGTTCTTCCTTGAGCGCATTTAGCACGCTGGCTAAATCTTCTTTGATGCTTGCGAAGTCCTTCTTGAGCGCTTCAATTTCTTTCGCGAGGTCTTGGTCCGGCATACTGCGGATTACAGGATGTAGCGGCTGAGGTCACGGTTTTCGATGATGCCTTCCAGTTGCCGTCGCACATAATCGGCGTCAACGATCACTGTTTCCCCCGTCAATTCAGGGGCACGGAAACTGATGTCTTCCAGCACCTTCTCTATGATCGTGTGCAAGCGGCGCGCTCCGATGTTTTCCGTCTCCTCGTTGACCTTTTGAGCGTAGTGGGCGATAGCGTCAATGGCGTCCTCCGTAAAGTGCAGCGTCACACCTTCCGTCGCCAGCAGAGCCGTGTATTGCTTGATCAATGCGTTTTCGGGTTCGGTCAAAATCCGCTTGAAGTCGTCTTTGCCCAGCGGGTCCAACTCCACTCGCAGCGGGAAGCGTCCCTGCAGTTCGGGGATGAGGTCGGACGGCTTGGTGACATGAAACGCGCCTGCCGCGATGAACAAAATGTGGTGCGTGTGAACGGCGCCGTAACGGGTCATGACCGTGCTGCCTTCCACGATGGGCAGCAAATCCCGTTGCACGCCTTCGCGTGACACATCGGGACCGATGCCCCGTTCGCGCCCTGCAATCTTGTCCATTTCGTCAATGAAGATGATGCCGTCCTCTTCAGCGCGCCGAATAGCTTCGCGGACGACCTCATCACGGTCAATCAGCTTTTGCGCTTCCTCTTGCATCAGCACGCGGCGGGCATCTTTGACCTTCATGCGTCGCTTGCGTTTGCGCTTGGGGAACAGGGAACCGAGCAAATCGGCTGGGTCAAACCCGACCTGCTCCATCCCTTGCGGTCCCAGCACATTGACGAAAAAGGGCGGCGTCTGTTCTTCAACCTCAATTTCTACTTCCTCGTCGTCAAACTCGCCAGCTTTCATCCGCAAGAGATAATGGCGGCGCAATCGTTCAATGCGCTCGCGGTCTTCGCTGCCCTCGTCTGGCTCTGCAGGTTCGGTATCTTCCCGAACAGCGAAGGGGAAGGGGATAGGGCTGCGCCGTCGGCGCCGGGTGGGGGGCACTAACCCCAGCGCTTCAATGAGGCGTTGGTTCGCCAACTCCTCCGCTTGATATTCCACTTCGGCAATTTTTTCCTGTTCCACCATCCGCACTGCGGCGTCCACTAAATCCCGCACCATTCCGTCCACATCACGCCCGACATAGCCGACTTCCGTGAACTTGGTCGCTTCCACCTTGACAAAAGGGGCTTTGACCAACCGCGCTAACCGCCGCGCAATTTCTGTCTTGCCGACACCCGTCGGTCCAATCATCAGGATGTTTTTGGGCGCCACCTCGTCCCGCAAGTTTTCCGGGAGCAACTTGCGCCGATAGCGGTTGCGCAGCGCGATGGCGACGATCCGCTTCGCCCGCTCCTGCCCGACGATGTATTTGTCCAGCTCAGCAACGATCTGGCGGGGCGTCAGTTCTTGCCAATCCATCGGAAATCACCGCCGACAATTGTAGGGCACGCCTTGCACCGTCGCTCAAAACAACAGTTGGTCGTTGAAGTCTGCTTCAAAGCGGAAGGAGAAGGTTTGTGGGGTGCCTTCAGCGGGTGTCACGGCGCCTGCCACCTCGCCGCTCAATTTCCAGTGAGCCCGCTGGGGCACTCCTAAACTCAGCACAAACACGACCTCCCCGCTCAATTGCAACTGACCCCGCTGCACGGTAACTTTCGGGTCGCTGACATGCACCCGTTTCAACGCCAGTTCTGCCCCTTCGCCCTTCAGTTCACCTTGAACAGCGATATGCGCTTCGTCACCTTCCGTTCTGGCAAACGTGCAATTCAACGGCAAGGGGAAAGATGTTTCATCCTCAAACATCGCCAGCGGCACATTGACCGACCAACGGTTGCCGACTTTCACGGGTTCGTTGGGCAACAACGGTAGCCACAAAGTTTGTAGCAGCGCTTGTGCGATTTTGTGGGCTAACTTGGGTTCAGGCGGAACTTCCTTCCAGATGTCTGCCTTGACGCTTTCCGGCGCTTTCACGCTTTTGATGGCGCCTTGTGGGGAGATTGTGACTTCGTAAGCGGCGGTCAACGCTTTGCGCAATGGGGTGCGTGCCTCTTGGGGCAACTGGCGACTGTCAAAGGTGCGGTCGCGCCAGCAAGCCCGAAGGTCGCCGTCCGCTGTTATGACCCACTCTAACGGGGCGTCGCCAACCGTGCCCTTTAACTGAAAGCCCTGCGGTTGCACGGTAATCACAGCGTCACCGTTGGACAGCACTTGCGAGACGACGATGTAACTGCTGACGCGCACTTCTAGCTTGACAGGCAGGGGTTCGGGCGACCGCCACTCGCCCTTGATGACGCCTGTGACAACGCGTGATGCCGCTCCACCGGGCATCAGGTTCAGCGTCAACCGCACCGCCTCTTGCGCCCTCGCTTGTGTGGCGATGGCTGCCAACGCAAACAGCGCTGCAACCCGACAACGCATCGTTTGCTCACCTCCGCCCTACAAATTTGGCACGCGGGGAATTGGCGTCGCGTCCGGCGCAAACGCATCAGCGCAGACGCCCCCACAGCCGATAGAGCCAAACGCACAGTTGTCCCCGCGTGAGCGGCGCATCACGGTCTTTGACGGTGATGTCCAGCCAAGCCCGCAGTTCGTTCGGGGAGCGTTGCAGCAACGACGCCAGCCAACGCACCACATCGTCTTGCGTCGGATGTTCATACGCTGTCCCAAACGCGTGCGGGATGGGGCGGCGGATGAGTTCGGCGAAACGATGCAGCATCTTGCGCGCTGCGCTTTTGTCCACCGCTTCGCCCGCTCGCGCTTCGTAAGTGTCAAAGAAACCCCGCGCGGCGAAAAACTGCACCGCCGCAAATTCGTCTGTGTCAGTCGGCGGTAGATCGGTGAAGAAGGCGATGACTTGCCCCTGCTGCAGCAGCAACCGCTGCAATTGGTCGACAGGCACGGAGCGCACCGAAGGACGAGTAGGGTTTTGCGTCAGCGCCAGATGGGCTGCCGTTCCCGCTGCTTGCCCTAACGCCATCCAAACGGGCTCCAACCGCAGCGTCCCAAACCCGATGTGCGTCGCCGACACAGCACCGCAAACAAGCAAGTTTTCAATGTGTCCTATCGGTAACATCACCCGATAAGGCACACAGGACGCTGCGGTGATTTGAGGCAGATAGAAAAAGCCTTCGTGCAAGTAGGGTCGTTTGGGGTCACGAGGTGTCGTCGCGTGGCTGTCAATGGGATATTCGGCGACGGCGATGCTGTCCTCGTGCACGGGAGCGCGGCGACCAGGGAAGGTTGGGCGAGCGTCGTGCTCCGTGAACACATATTCGCCAACGATACGCCGCGCTTCGCGGACATACAACTGAGGCGGGAAGTTATCGTTGTCAACAAACTCGTCCGCGGCGAAGCACCAATGTTGTGCTGCGACGCGAAACGCGTTAGGTAGCCGTTGGTCGGTTTGCAGGAAATAGAGCAAGCCGACGATGTAGTTGCGGTGCTTGCGGGCAATTTGTTCCCGCTTGTTCCAGTCAGCCTCGGGATACTCGTAATTTGCGCCGATGAAATCCGTTGAAGGAAACGGTCCTGGCGTGTTGTTGGCGTCAAATTTTTGCTGCGGCAATTTAACGAGGCTGACAACCTCCATCGGATGCCACAAGACACCTTCCTTGACCCGCTCGACGATTTCTTCGTAAAGGTGCGGGGCGTAATCGGGCGGGGCAGCGATAAGTCGGCGGTTGTCGGCTCGTTTGGTCAAGTTGAGTCGGTAATTGTAAGCCTGAACTTTTTTGTCGCCGTCGGGTCTGCCGAAAGTAATCTGGCGGTCGCGGCTGTCCCAGAAAACTTCGCCTGCGTGCTCCTCGCCAAATTCGTGTCTGCCTTCGCGCCCGACACGATAGGGCACACCTGCCATCGCCGCCAAGTCACCCTCGTAAGTTGCGTCAATGAAAATGCGCCCGTCCATTCGCCAGCGAACACTTCGGTTTTTGTCAAGAAGTAGAACGGCGCGGATGTCGGAGGGTTTGCCGGCAACGACGCCGACCAGTTCGTGACGCAAGTAAAGGTGCAAGTTTGGGGCTTCAGCGAGCATGTGCCAGAAAACTTGCAAGGCGACTTTCGGCTCAAACAAATAGCCGTCGCGACAAGCGCGGTGCTGTGGGGAGTTTTCGCCGTAGGCTTGCGCGTAGAAGCGATCAACCCGTCGCAGGAACTCAGCGAACAACCCCCCTGAGGCTTGGCGATACCTGCGGTCGGTCGCTGACAACCCGCCGGTCATCATCCCGCCGATGTGATTCGTCCGTTCAACGAGAGCGGTTTTGTGCCCCAAGCGGGCGGCGGAGATCGCAGCGGCTATACCTGCAGGCGTCGCGCCGACGACGACGATATCGTAACGGGCAACGGGCGGATGTCGGCGAACAACTGGCGCCCGTTTCGGTTGGGGCATCGCTGCGTCCTGCCAAGACGGTAAACTTTCCACGACCTCTGAACGCGGAGAGGGCGGTTCCCGATGGGTTGCACCGCCAGAAGGCGCTGTCGCAGCGACGGCGGTCACAAAGTAGCTGTAGGCTTCATCGGCGCGCTCCTTCGTGTCTGTCCACACAGTCTGATTTGTTTCACCAGCCAATTGTCCGCGCCGATAGATGCGATAGGCTCGGATGTTTGGTGTTTCCGACGGCTGCCAGCGCAATTGCAGGCGATCGGAGCTGATTGGAACAACTTGCAAGCTTTTGGGCGCATTGGGTAGAGCACCAATGCGCATGTTCGGTTCACTGACTTCAATCGCGGCGCCGTCACCTTCGCCGTTGAACAGGAAAAAGCAATTGAGTTGCGGAACAGGCGAAAGGAAAGGTTGTAAATCGCTGGCGCGGTCGTCAAGCCAAACGCGGAACGCGCCAATTGTGGGGTCAGCGACCAAGCGTACCGTGAGCCATTGAGAAAAAGCGAATTCGGCGACAGGCAGCCATGCGAAACGGCTGCGCCATGTGAACCAATCGCCGACATCGTGGCGCATTAAAACCCCGTTACCGCCAAACGCGACGCGCACCCCTTCGTTTGCCCAATGGGTCGGCGCACCGTAACTCAACCCGAAAGTCAACCCACGCCGCCCTTTGGGCGGTGTTTTGACTGCGAAAGTCACTTCCACGACTTGGCGTGTCGGCGTAAACCAGCGGGCAAGAAAGTGGGGGCGCTCTCGGCGGGTCGTCGTTTGCCAACCGTTGAAAGTGCCGAGCGGAGTGGAAAGTGTCACGGCTTGCCATTGCCCGCTAACGGGTTCGCCCGCTTCGTTCACTTCTACCCATTGCGCCGTCGCAGGTGCTATCAACATTGCGACGACCGGAATGACCCAACGCACCATCGCAGTCCCTCACTTTCGTCTCAGGCATTTGCCCTCGCATTTTATCGCGCCGAGCGCCGGTTCGGCGGAAAAAAAGCGGCGAATGCGGGTAGAAACGAAGTAGGAGGCGTGATAAAGTTGCGGTGCGGAAGGGGGCAATCGGGATGCGCAAAGTGTGGCTTTGGAGCGTCGCAATACTGTCCGCGACTGCGCTCTTCGCCAGTGCGGCGTTTGTCGCAACGGTTGCGGCGTGGCGAGCGGCGCAAAGCCCGCCATTTGAAGTCCAGCAAGATATCGCCTATGGACCGTTGGAGCGGCAAGTGCTGGACCTTTACCTGCCCAACGACGACGGGAAAGGGTTGCGTCCGGCGGTCGTGGTCATTCACGGCGGCGGATGGCGGAGCGGTAACAAACAACAGCTGCGGTTGCTCGCCGAACGGTTTGCGGCGCGGGGCTATGTCGCCACCGCCATCAACTATCGTTTGGCGCCTCAATGGCATTATCCTGCCCAGTTGGACGATTGTCAGCGGGCGGTGCGGTGGTTGCGCAAACAGGCTGCCAAGTGGCGCATAGACCCCAAACGCATCGGCGCCGCTGGTGCGTCGGCAGGTGGGCATCTGGCGTTGCTGTTGGGGATGCGGGAAACGCGCGACGACAGTGACCCTGCGTTGCAGGGCGTTAGCAGTAAGGTGCAATGTGTGCTGGACATCTTCGGTCCGACGGACTTAACCGACCCCCGCTATGTGCAAGCCAGCCGCATGCCTGTCGTGGGTAACCTGTTGGTGGACTTTCTCGGTAAGCCCTACGATGAAGCGCCTGAGGTGTGGCGGGAGGCATCGCCGCTGTTCCATGTCTCC